>JBDTSC010000014.1:0-26208 GCA_039931375.1 Ardenticatenales bacterium | reverse complement strand
GGTTGAACCGTTTTCACCGTGACGACATGGTGTCATCTTGTCGACACAACGCCGTCATCATCCAAGGAGCCTGCCATGCGCGAACCATCCACCCCTCATCCAACGGGCCGAACCGTCCGCGTCGGCGCCTTCATCGCGTCGCTCGGCCTGGCGCTTGTCGCCACCCTGCCGGCGGCCGCCGCACCCAACGCGCAGCTGCCCGTGACCGGGCGTCCGATCGCGCCGGCCGTTGCGTTCGCCGCCAACACGTACACGAACCTGCTGGTGTGGGCCGAGGACACCGGCGCGGGCACCGGGCTCGACCTGTACGGCCTGCGGCTGAGCGCCACCGGTCTGCCCACCGGGCGGATCACGCCGATCCTGATCGCCCCGGGCAACCAGAGCGATCCGACGCTGATCTTCAGCCCGCGGATCAACGAGTTCTTCCTGGCCTTCACGGACGACAGCGGCCAGCTCGGCGGCGCTCCGCCGTCCAGCGGGACGCCGGGCTTCCCGATCCCGGGCCAGACGCCGGGCGCCCCGACGCCGCCAGGCCTGCCCACGCCAAACGTCCCGCTCGCACTGGACGCCGGCCCCAACGGGTCGGCGCCGGCCGACGCGGAGCAACGGATCGCCCGGCAGTTCGAACTTGCGCCGCTGCAGGGCCCAGCGCCGACGTTTCCGCCGCCGGGCACGCCCGCGCCGGGCGGTCCGGGCGGCACGCCGATCCCGCCGACGACGCTGGGCTCCCGCGACATCTACGGCACGTTCCTGTCCACGTACGGCACGCGCACGAGCAACATCTTCCCGCTCGTCACGTCGCCCGCCGATGACACGTACCCGGACATCACGATCCGCCTGACGCAGAGCTCCGACCGGTATGTTCTGGTCTGGCGCAAGGTGACCGGACTGGACGTCACGCTGGCGTCGGTGGAGCTTGAGGGCGTCGGGCGGAACTTTTATGTGAAGTACGAACGCGCCGTCGTGTCCGGCACCGACATCGGCCGCCCGTCCGTCGCCGCGGAGCCGAACGCGGGCGAGTACATGGTGCTCTGGGCGGAGACGCCCAAGGACCAGCCGCAGCGCGAGGTGTACGGCCGGCTGCTGAACAACAACGCCGTGCCGTACAAGGGCGTGATCAAGGTGGCCACCGGCGCCGCCGACCAGGTCTACCCGACGATCGCCTCGCTCGGCGGGTACGGCGGGTACCTGGCGGCGTGGGAGGAGCGCATGGGCGGCGATCCGCCGGATGTCAAGATCCGCCGACTGAACCGCAACGGGATCCCGTACGGCTACCAGAGCACCGTCGCGGGCGGCCCGGCGTTCAGCTTCGCGCCGGACCTGGCGTCCACCGACAGCGTCCTGACGCTGATCGTCTGGCTGGACCGCAACGCCGCCGGCGACCACAGCATCCTGGCCGCCCAGCTGAACCGCGACGGCCGCCGGATCGGCCCCGACCGAGTGGTCGTGACGGGCGGCAGCGGGCCAGGCGCGCTGACGCCGGTGGCTCCAGGCCCCGGCTTCCCGACGCCGCCCGCGCCGCCGCCGCCGCTGGCGACCGCGACGCCATAGTCCGCGAACCGAGCGGGGTTGGCGCGGCGACAAACGCCGGCGTCAACCCCGCTTGACATCTTGTAAAGTCTCCATTACACTTGGCGCATCGATTCGTTTCGCCAACCAGGAGCGCAAGATGTCCGCCTCGTCCGGTCTGGTCGCCGCCAAGCGGCGGCTGTTCGGTTGCGACCTCTCCGCCAACGACACCCGCAACATCCGCCGGTTCACCGCCTGGTGCCTTGCCTGGGCCGTCGCCTTCGTGGCCGCCACGTTCGCGTTCCGTCGCGGCGGCGTCGCCCCACTCTCCCCGGCCGCCTGGCTGTTCGTCGCGTTGCCGACGATCGCCGCCGTCCAGACAGTGCGGAGCTACGCTCGCTTCCTGCGCGAGGCCGACGAACTGCAGCGCACGATCCACCTCGAGGCGCTCGCGCTGGGCTTTGGGGTCGGCGTGCTGTTCATGATGAGCGCCCAACTGTTTGGTCGCGCCGGGCTGCCCGAGCTCGACCTCGGCGACGGCATTTTGGCGATGTCGCTGGCGTACTCGTTCGGGATCTGGCGCGCGACGCGCCGCTACGCCTAGGCCGCGCGGCGTGGACAACCGCCTCCGCGTCCTGCGCGCCGAGCGATCGTGGTCGCAGGCGCAGCTGGCCGAGCGGCTCGGCGTCAGCCGTCAGACGGTGAACGCGATCGAGACCGGGAAGTACGACCCGAGCTTACCGCTGGCCTTTCGGATCGCCGCGTTATTCGAACAGGCGATCGAGGGGATCTTTACGCCGGACGGCCCGAGTTTCCCTGGACCAGCCGCTCCCTGAGCCGGGCGCTCACCGCGTCCATCGCCGTGACCACGAGCACAATGCCGAGCAGTGCGACGGACGCCTTGCGCCACTGCGTCGTGTTCATCCATTGGCTGAGGAAGTAGCCGATGCCGCCGCCGCCGACCAGACCGACGATCGTCGAGAGCCGGACGTTGATGTCCCAGTGGTAGAAGCCGAACGCGAGCCACGCCGGCACGACCTGGGGCACCACGCCGTACCGCAGCACCTGCAGCCGGTTCGCCCCCGCCGCGCGCATCGCTTCGAGCGGGCCGGCGTCGATGTCCTCCAACGCCTCGCTGAACAGCTTGCCCAGGTTCGCCAGCGTGACGCCGATCAGCGCCAGCACGCCCGGGAACGGCTTGCCGACGCCCACCCAGGCCGCGAAGACCTGGACCAGCAACGCCGGCTCGATCGCGCGCACAGCGCTCAGGAAGAAGCGCGTCGCGCCGTACACCGCACGCCCCAGCCCGCCGCGGCCCATGATGTTGCGCGCGGCCAGAAAGGACAACGGCATCGCCAGCAGCGCACCGACCGTCGTGGCGATCAGGGCCATCAGGATCGTGAGGACCATCTTGGACAGCGTGATCCGCAGCGGCTCGCTCAGCCGAAGCGGGCCGGCCGGCACGGTGATCGTCGCCTCGATCCGCGTCGGCGTGCCCACGGCCGCCGCGCCGGTGGTCGCCACGAGCGGCCGGACGTCGACGCGCGCGCTGAGGCGGCCTTGGTCGTCCGCGACAAGCGAGCCGTCGTCCGCGTCCAGGCGGCCGCTGCCATCGGCCAGCAGCCAGCGCAGCCGGACGGCGGCGCGCGGCGGCAGGCCGACGGCCGTGACGGCGATCGAATCGCCCGCGTCCGCGCAGGCGCGGTCGAGCGACAGCGCGCCGGCCGGTGCGGGGACGGTCGCCGCCGAAGCATCGGGGGCGCACGGCACCCGCAGGCCCGTCGAAGCGGTCGACGTCGCGACGCCGCGCTCCGTGATCTCCGGCCGCAGCAGCTGGCCGACGATCGATTGGACGCGCGCCGGCACCGGCCAGAGGCGGCCAAGGTCGACCTCGGCGCGGCGCCATGACCAGACCACCAGCACGGCAAGCAGGGCGTAGGCGAGCGGCCGGAGCCGGGCGGGCGCGAGCGGGCGACCGTCCGCGATCCGGGCGCGGACCGCGCCGCTCACGAGATCGAGCGGGATGATCATCGCGCCGATGACAAAGAGCGCCGTGCCGGCCTGCGGCAGGAGATCGGGTTTGCGGATCCACTGTGAGAGCAGCATGCCGATCCCGCCGCCGCCGACCAGGCCGATCACGGTGCCGAGCCGCAGGTTGATGTCCAGCCGGTACACCGTGTAGCCGATCGCCGGCGGCACGATCTGCGGCAGCACCGCGTACCGCGCGACCTGCAGCCAGCCGGCGCCCGTCGCGCGCACCGCCTCGATCGGACCGCGGTCGATCGACTCGATCGTCTCGCTGAACAGCTTGCCGAGCGCCGCCACGCCGTGGATCACCAGCGCGCACAGGCCGGCGAACGGCCCGAGGCCGACCCACACGACGAAGACGACGGCCATGATCAGCGGCTCGATCGCCCGCACGACGTTCATCCCGCCCCGCACCAGCCGGTACACGATCCGCGTCGCGGCGCGCGCCTGCATGAGGTTGCGGGCGCCCAGGAAGGCAAGCGGCAGGGCGATGAGCGCGGCCAACAGCGTCGCCAGCACGCTGAGCGCGACGGTCACGCCCAGGTACGCGAACACCGTGGCGAGCGTCTCCGACGGCCCCCACCGCCCGGTCGGCGCCTGGACGACGGCGCGCACCGCCTGGTTCTGCGGCACGTCTGGACTGCGCGCGCGAATGCGCTGCGGCACGGAGTCGATCGGCGCCGTGATCCGCGCCGTGAACGCACCCGCGGCATCCGTGCGCGCCGACCCGACGTCGCCCTCGTCGCCGACGGACGAGACCCACACGATGCGCACGGGGCTGTCCGGCGGATACCCGGCGCCGCGCAGCCGCAGCTCGGCGCCCAACGGCGCGCACGGCGGGTCGGCGACGATCGTTGGCGCGGCCGGTTGGCCGGCGCCGGCGGCCGCGACGCCCACGGCCGATTCGCCGGGCGCGCAGGGCGTGTGCACGCGCACCTTGGCCGACGTCTCGACGACGGTCTGCGCCACGAGGTCGGGCGACGCGAGGCCGGCGAACAGCGGGCGGACGTACGTCCAGCGCGCCGCGAACTCGCCGACGTCCGCCTGGACGGCCCGCAGCCCGACCGCGTAGATCGGCAGCGCCGCCAGCAGACCGAGCAGCCACGCGCCGCGGGCGCGGACGCGGCCGCGGGCGCTAGCGGCGGCGTCCAGCGCTTGGGCGATCCAGAACGGCGCCGCGGCCAGGGCCAGCCAGAACGGTGCGCTGGCCGGTGCCAGGGGTTCGTGCGCGTACCACACGGCGACGACGGCGATGGATGCGGCGGCCGCAGCGATCACGCGGGCGCGGGAACGATCACCGACCAGCGCGTGGCCGAGGCCGGGCACCACCAGGCCGGCGCACAGCGCGAGCAACGGCGGGACGCGCCGTTCGTCGACGCCCACCACGTCAGCGGATCTCGACTTCGATGGCGTCCTCGCCGTAGATCGCCTTGAACCGCTGCTCGTCGATGTCCCGCGGCTGGCCGTCGTACATCAGGCGCCCGTCTTTGAGGGCGAGGATCCGCGTGCCGTACTCGCGGGCCAGGCTGAGGAAGTGGAGGCTGCACAGGACCGTCACGCCGCGCTCTTGGTTCAGCGAGCGCAAATAGTCCAGGACGGTGTGGCTCGTGGCCGGGTCGAGGCTGGCGACGGGCTCGTCCGCCAGGATGACCTTCGGGTTTTGCATGAGGGCGCGGGCGATGCCGACCCGCTGCTGCTGGCCGCCGGAGAGCGCGTCGGCGCGGCTGTCCGCCTTGGCGGCGATGCCGACGAGCTCGAGGTTCGCGCGCGCCCGCGCCTTGTCGGCGGCGCTCCAGACGCCCAGCAGGCTCGGCAGCGTCGCGGCGGCGCCGAGCGCGCCGGTGAGCACGTTCGTCAGCACGGAGCTGCGCTTCACGAGGTTGAACTGCTGGAAGATCATGCCGATGTCGCGCCGCGCCGCCCGCAGCGCGGCCGGCTTGGCGGCGGTGATGTCCACGCCGTCCAAGATCACCTGGCCAGCGGACGGCTCGATGAGCCGGTTGATGCAGCGCAGGAGCGTGCTCTTGCCGGATCCGGACAGGCCGATGACCACGACGAACTCGCCGGGCGTGACGGTGACGCTGACATCGTCCAGGCCCTTCGTGCCGTCGGGGTATACCTTGGACAGGTGCCGGATCTCGAGCATCTGGGTCTCCGTGTATGGCAAAGGGAAGGCGCCGGCCCGGACCGAGGGCGTCCGGGTCGGCGCCTCAAATCCTCCGCGAAGCGACCTAGTTTTCCTTCGCCAACTCGGCGACGTCGACGCCGGCATTGCCGAGCATCGTTCGGAAGGCGTCGTAGAACGTGTCGCTCGCCGTCTGGAACTTCTCGATGCCGTACGTGTCCTTGAGCGCCGCGCTGCCCTCGTCCGTCGCGGTCATCGCCATCAGGCCGTCGGCCAACTTCTTGGCCACGTCCGCCGGCATGCCGGCGATCACGCTGACGTTGTCGTTCGGAATGTCGTCGGACGTGGCGATGACGACGACCTTGTCCATCACGTCCGGGTACGTCTTCTGCGCGCCGCCACGCGCATCGTCGTACACGGCGCCGGCGACGCAGTCCTTGCCAGCGTACACCGCCGCGACGACGGCGTCGTGGTTGCCCGAGTCGACGACGGTCAGGTCGCTCTCACCGATCCCGACGGCCTTGAGCATGACCGTCGGCACGATCCAGCCGGACGTCGAGATCGCGTCCGGTCGACAGAACGTCTTGCCCTTCAGGTCTTCGAGCGTCGTGATCCCCGCATCCGCGTTCGCCACGATCAGGCTGGCGTAGCTGGCCGAGCCGTTCCGCTCCACGACGAGCAGCGGCGCGGTGTCGAACTTCTGGTGGGCCAGCAGGTAATTGAACGTGTTGAGCCAGCCGACGTGCGCGTTGCCCGAGCCCATCGCCTCGATCGCCGCGGCGTAGCTCGTGGCGACGTTGCTCTTGATGACCAGGCCGGTCTCCTTGGCGAGCTGCGCGGTGATCTTCTCAGAGCCGAGCGTCACCTTCTCCTGCTCGCCCGAGGGCACGAACGTCATGACGATCGGGTGGTCGGCGGTGCCGAGGTCGGCCATGCCGCCGGCGGTCTCCGGCGCGGCGACGTCGACGGGTGCGGCCGCGTCGACCGTCGGCTGCTCGGCGGCCGCGGTCGGGGCGGCGTCCGATTCGGGCGCGGTCACGGGCTGGGCGCAGCCGGTGACGGCCAGCGCGACGACGACGGCCAGCGCGGCCGCGTGGGCGGAACGGGCGCGTGAAGCGAGCATGTTCATGGGCGGGTGTTCTCCTCATCCGGGGATCGCCGCCCGGCGGCGGCGATGGACGTCCGGTGGCGCGGCAGAATACTTGAGATGGACGGGGGGGACAAGGGACGCGACGTTCGTTAATGTCCGCGACCGGACGCCCGAGCGCCCGCGAACGAGCGCCGTCGACAGCGCTTTCGATCCGCGTCGCGTTCGTCCACCAATCCTATGTTTGCGTGTTGTCATAGAATGAGACCATCGAGCGGAAGGGGTTTCCGCTCCAAAAGGGGGAACTGAGATGCGCCACATCGTTTTGTCCACCCGATTCCCGTCCCGATCGCCGCGCGCGGCGATCCTCGCGCTCGTCGTCGCCACCGTGCTGACGACCAGCGGCGCCGTCGGCCTCGGGCTGTCCGGCGGCCGTCCGGCAAGCGCCCAGCCGGGCGGCGGCGGCACGTGCGTCGACGCCGATTCGCGCACGCACGAGCTGCTCTCGACGCGGGCCATCACGCCCTCGACGATCCAGCTGTGCGAGACGGCCACCGTCTCGGTCACCGTGCGCGCGGAGTGCGGCTCCGTTCCGATCCACGTCGTGATGGACATCGACCGTTCGGGCTCGATGGTCGGTCAGCCGATGAACGACGTGAAGAAGGCCGCCAAGGAGCTGATCCGCGTCCTCGACCTGAACAGCAACAAGGAGACGAAGATCGGCCTCGTCTCGCACGGCGATCCCGCGACGCGCGACAGCCAGCTGACGAACAGCGCCGGCCAGATCAACGGCCGGATCAACGCGATGAACCCGGGCGGCGAGGACAACCTGCCGCAGAGCGTGCAGTTGGCCCTGCAGATCCTGCAGCAGGGTCGATCCGGGAGCAACGGCGATCCGGTCGAGGTGATGGTCGTGCTGTCGGATGGTGGCCAGACCTACAGCCCGGACGGCGCGGTGACGGCGGCGTCCAAGGCCAAAGGGCAGGGTGTGCTCGTCATCGGGATCTGCATCGACAACGGCCTTGGCATCCAGGGCTGCACGCCGATGCGCAAGATGGCCAGCCCGCGCTTCTACTTCTCGTCCAAGGGCACGGGCGCGCTCGTGCGCATCTTCCAGCAGATCGCCAACGACCTGCGGGTGATCACCCTGCGCAAGCTGACGGTCGAGGAGACGCTGCCGGACGGCGTCTACTTGGTGCCGGGCAGCCTCTCGCCCGAGCCCACGATCAGCGAGACCGTCGCGTCCAGCCTGCCGGGCGGACCGCCGGACATGCGTCACTTCGGTTGGGACCGTGAGTTCGTCGGCCCGAAGGGTATCACGTATACGTACCAGGTCTCGGTCACGGACCTGTCCACCTACACGCTGTCCTCGACGGCCACGAAGTTCAAGGACTCCCGCGGCAACGCCGGCACGATCGCGATCCCGACCGCCGACCTGAACGTCGCGGAGCGCTGCCCGGTCGCCATCCCGACGCCGACGGACACGCCGACGGCCACCCCGACGGCCACGCCGACCGACACGCCGGTGATCCCGCCGTCGCCCACCCCGACACCGACGAACACGCCGACGGCCACCCCGGAGCCGCCGCGCGTGATCTATCTGCCGATCCTGAACCTGTACCGCTGCGTCGAGCAGGACCGGCCGATCGACACGGTGCTCGTGATCGACGCGTCGCTCTCCATGCTCGACGTCACGTCCGCCGGCCGTTCGAAGCTGGCGGCCGCCCAGGACGGCGCCGCGGCCTTCGTCGATCGGCTGCGCCCCATCGACCGCGCCGCGATCATCGGGTTCAACGACCGGGCGATCCTGCATGCGCCCCTCACCGCGGACGCCGCGCAGCTGCACGCCGCGATCACCGCGGTGTCGCCGTCACCCAACACGCGGATCGACCTCGCGCTGCGCGCCGCGGTGGACGCGCTCGCCGATCGACGGGCGGAAGCGCGGCCGGTGGTCATCCTGATGACGGACGGCCGTCCTTCCCACACGACCCCGGCGCAGGTGCGCGCCGAAGCGGACGCGCTGCGCGCGATCGCCACGGTCTTCACGATCGGCGTCGGCGCCGACGTGGACGCCGCGCTGCTCGTCGACGTCGCCGGCGAGGCGGACCGCTACTACGCCGTCGACGACGCGGAGGCGCTCGGTCGGATCTACGCCGCGATCAGCGACAAGATCCCGTGCCCATGACCGAGGAACGCTCCGCCGGCTTTTCCACCCGCGCCATCCACGCCGGACAGGCGCCCGACCCGACGACGGGCGCGGTCGCGGTGCCGATCTACCAGACCAGCACGTTCGTCCAGCGCGGCGTCGGCGACCACCAGGGCTATGAGTACGCCCGTACGGGCAACCCGACCCGTACGGCGTACGAGGCCGCCGTCGCCTCGCTGGAAGGCGGCGCGTGGGGGGTCGCGTTCGCCAGCGGCATGGCGGCGATCGACACGATCCTCAAGCTCGTGTCCGCCGGCGACCACGTCATCGTCGCCGACGACGTGTACGGCGGCACGTTTCGGCTGTTCGACAAGGTCCTCTCGCGCTTCGGGGTCGCGTTCTCGTTCGTCGACCTGACGGACCCGGCCGCCGTGGACGCCGCCGCGCGGCCGACGACCCGCATGGTATGGATCGAGACGCCGACGAACCCGATGCTCAAGATCGTGGACATCGCCGCCGTCGCCGAGCGCGCGCACGCCCTGGGGGCGCGCGTCGTCGTCGACAACACGTTCGCCTCGCCCTTCCTCCAACAGCCGCTGGCCCTCGGCGCGGACCTCGTGATGCACTCGGCCACGAAGTATCTCGGCGGCCACAGCGACGTCGTCGGTGGCATCGTCCTGGGAAGTGATCCGGCGCTCGAATCAGAGCTGCGCTTCCTGCAGAACGCGGCCGGCGCCGTGCCAGGTCCGTTCGACTGCTTTCTGATCCTGCGCGGCGTCAAGACGCTGGCGCTGCGGATGCGGCGCCATTCGGACAGCGCCGCCTGGATCGCGGCGTGGCTGGAGGACCACCCGGCCGTCGCGCACGTGATCTACCCGGGCCTGGCCAGCCATCCCGGCCACGCCGTGGCCTCGCGCCAGATGCAGGGCGGCTTCGGCGGCATGATCTCGTTCACGCTCCACGCGGGCGGCCGCGACGCCGCCGACGTCGTGGCACGCACGAAGTACTTCAAGCTGGCCGAGAGCCTCGGCGGCGTCGAGAGCCTCATCGAGCTGCCGTCGGCGATGACCCACCTGTCCACCGCGGACAGCGCGCTTGCCGTGCCGGCCGGGCTCATCCGGATCTCCGTCGGCATCGAGGATGTAGCGGATCTGATGGCCGATCTCGATCAGGCGATCGGCTGATGGCATGCGTCTCGCCGTACGGCGACCCGGACAAGCACGCCGCCGTCCAGACGATGTTCGGCCGGATCGCCGGCCGCTACGACCTGATGAACCGCCTGATGACGGGCGGACTGGACGGCCTGTGGCGGCGCAGGACCGCGCACGAGGCCGCGACGCCGGACGGGGGCCTCGCACTGGACGTCGGCACGGGCACGGGCGATCTGGCGTTCGCGCTCGCCCGCTCCGCCGCCGGGGCGCGCGTCGTCGGCATCGACTACACGGCGCCGATGCTCGCGCAGGCGCCCGGCAAAGCGGCGCGCGCCCACCTGGCGGACCGCAGCGCCTGGGCGCGCGCGGACGGCCACCGCCTGCCGTTCGCGGACGGGACGTTCGACAGCGTGTCCAGCGCGTTCGTCCTGCGCAACTTCAGCGATCTGGACGGCGCGTATCGCGAGATGGCGCGCGTCGTCCGCCCAGGCGGCCGCGTCGTGGCGCTCGAGATCTGCCCGCCGACGAGCGCGTTCTGGCGCATCGCGTTCCAGCTCTATTTCAATCGCGTCATCCCGCTGCTCGGCCGCGTGATCAGCGGCGACGGCGGCGCCTACCGCTACCTGCCCGCCTCGGCGGCCGCCTTTCTCACCCCGAGCGGGGTCGCCGAGCGGATGCGGCTGGGCGGGCTGACGGCGCTGCCGCCGCGGCGGCTCATGGGCGGCGCGCTGGCGATCCACATCGGCGTCAGGGAGCATCGCCCCGAACCCGCGCCGTGACGTGGCGTCCGAACCCGACCGCCGCCAGCGCGTCCGGCGCGGAGACGGGATCTTCCCCGACGCGCAGATAGAAGTAGTGCACGACATCGCGCAGAATAGCGGCCAGCGGCACGGCGGCCAACAGCCCGAGCGGGCCGAGCACGGCCTGGCCGATGACCAGCACGAAGATGATCGCCCCGGGGTTGAGCGCGACGCTGTTGCCCTGCACGCGCGGCGAGATGAACACGTTGTCGATCTGTTGGATTGCGACGAACCCGAGCACCGTCTTGCCCGCCAGCGACGGTCCCGCCGTCACGAGCGCGACCACGGTCGCGATCCCCGCGCCAAGAATCGTGCCGATGAACGGGACGATCGCCAGGCAGCCCGCCAGCACGCCGAGCGTCACGGCGTACGGCACGCCCAGCACGAGCAGGAGCAGCGTGAACAGCGTGCCGAGCACGAACGCGATGATCACCTGGCCGCGGATGTAGCCCGACAGCACGCGGTCGCAGATGATCCGCACGGCCTCGACGTCCGGCCGGATGTCGTGCGGCACGAGGCCCAGCAGGCTGGCCATGAAGCGGCCGGTGTCGTTGAGGATGTAGAAGAGCCAGAACGGGATCACCAGCATCGCCAGCGCGAAGCCCAGCGTGCGGGACGCCGCCCCGAACGTGGCCTGCAGCCCTTGCTGGGCGACGGACCACACCTTGAGCGCCGCCGCGGCCAGCCGCTCGCGGGTCGCGAACGCCAGGATCTCGCGCTGGATGTCGGCCGGGATGTAGCGCTGGTACTCGTTGACGCGATCTACCACGAACGTCTCGGTGTCGGCGAGCAGCGTCGGCGCGTGCGCGGCCAGGGCGCCGGCCTCAGTGAGCAACGGGGCCGTGATCAGGCGTAGTCCGAAGTAAAGCGCCGCCGCGACCACGACATACGTCGCGAGGATCGCAACCGGCCGCACGGCGCCCTCTAGCCGCGGGGCGCGCCGCGCCATCGGCCGCAGCGCCGCGTCGATCCGGTTGACGAGCGGCGCCACGAAGTACGCGAAGGACAGCCCGAGCACGAACGGCACGACCGCCCGGCCCGCGCGCGCCATGAGCACGACGATCAAACCGAGCGTAACGACGAACAACACGAGCCGCCACTTGATCGTGCTCACCGACAAGCGCACCATGAGGCTGCCTCCCTTGACGTGTCCGCGGCGCGAACCCGTTGGCCGTCGAAGCCACAGGCCGTCGAAGCCATCGGCCGTCGATCCCATCGGCCGTCGAACCCATCGGCCGTCGAATCCACGGGCCGTCGAACCCAGGCGAGTCGTCGGCGGCGCTCGAGTCGCGATTATCACGCCGGAGGCGCGTCCGGTCACATTCACCCTCGCCCGGTCGTATGGGGGGAGGCGGCAGGCGCGGCAGGCGCGGCGGGCGCCACACACATGCTGGCGGCGGATCGGCCACCGGCGCGGACCGCTTTGATCGCATCGACCCCATCGACCCCATCGGATGAACGCCCTTTTTGCCCTTTGACCGCGCCGCCGTCGTCAGCGCAACGCGGTCCGCTCGCATCTTGCCCAGGAGTGCCTCCAGATGAAGCTCTTGCAACCGCTCGCACACCTCGTCAACGCGCATCTACGGCCCCGCCGCCGCGCGGTCCGTCTTGCCCTCGGCGCCGCATTGGCCGCGGCGCTCGCGGCCGGCGGCGCCGCCCATGCGCAGCGGGGACCGATCCTCAACACATATCCGCAGGCCGGTGAGCAGAACGTCTGGCCCGGGACGACGATCAACCTCTCGTTCGATCGCGCGATGGACGATGCCAGCGTTGAGGCCGCGTTCAGCCTGCAGCCAAACGCCGTGGTCCGGATGCGCGCCGTCGACGACAAGCACCAGACGTTCACGTTCGAGCCGCTCGAGCCGCTCGCGGTGGGCACGAAGCACACCGCGGCGATCGCCGCCAGCGTGCGCGACGCGCGGGGCACCGTCGTGATCGCCGACCCGCTGACGTGGTCGTTTACGACGGGCGTCGACAACGCGCAGATGTCGTTCGGGTGGAGCTCACTGCCGCTCCAGTTTCTCTCGCCGGGCGGCCAGCGGCGGATCGCCGTGCAGCCGGGCTACCCGCGCGTCACGCTGGACGCGACGCTGTACGCCGTGGACGAGGCCGGCCTGGTCGCCCGTCTCGCGGCCGTCGAACGGTCGCAGTCCGGCGGCAAGGAGCAGACGATCGACGTCACCGGCCTGACCGAGGTCGAGCGCTGGCAGAGCCATGTTGACACGAGCGACGGCAACCAGGCGTTGATCCTCCCGAAGTCCGTCGGCGCCGGGGCGTACGTCATCGACGTCGGCTCGCCGCGCCTCGGCCACGCCAAGGGGCTGTTGCTCGTCACGGACTACGGCCTCGTGGCCAAGCGCGGCCTCGATGGCCTGACGACGTGGTTGACCAAGGTGCCCGCCGGCGTCCCGACGGGCGGCGCCGCGCTGGCGATCTACGACGGCGCGGGCGCGAACATCGGCGCCAGCACGACGGACGTGGACGGCCTTGGATTGTTCGCGGCGACGCTGCCGGCCAGCTACGTCGTGGCGCGCGTCGGCGACCAGTTCACCGTGCTCGGCCTGTCCGGCACGTGGCAGAGCGGCGGCTTTTGGTGGGGTTGGCGAGGCGGCATCGCCGCGCCGGACGGCGGCGGCGGCGGCGGGTCCACGGCCGGGCTGGCCAGGCAGGCGGGCCACATCCACACGGACCGCCCGATCTACCGCCCGGGCCACACCGTCCATTGGAAGGCGTCCCTGCGGGCGATCACGCTCGACGGCTACCGCGTGTTGGACGCCTCCACGCCCGTCACGGTCACGATCCGCGACGCCGGCGGCAACATGGTCCAGCGCGCCCGGCACGCATCCGACGCGTACGGCAGCGTCGCCGGTGACCTCGCGCTCGATCCCGACGCATCGCGCGGCAGTTGGAGCATCGAGGTGAGCACCGCGGCGCAGACGTTCTACGGCCGCTTCCAGGTCGAGGACTATGTCAAGCCGGACTACGAGGTAACGGTGGCCACGGACCGCCCGTGGTACGTCCAGGGGGACAACGCCACCGTCACCGTCGGCGCCCGCTATTACTTCGGCCAGCCGGCCGCCGGCGCCGAGGCCGTGATCCGCGCCTACTACGGTTGGGGCTGGCGCAACTCGGGCCAGGCGCCGATCGCAACGTTCAATGCGACGCTCGACGCCGACGGCAAGGCCAGCGTGACGATCGCGCTGCCGGCCGAGGCCGCGAACCAGCTAATCGCGTTCGAGGCCGAGGTTACGGACGCCAGCCGGCGGCCCGTCGTGGCCGAGACGAGCGCGATGGTCTACCCTGCCGCGTTCGATCTGACCCTCGAGACGGATCGCTACGGCCTGAAGGTGGGCGAGGCGCTGGCGATGACGCTGCACGCCCGCGACCACGACGGCAAGGGCGTGGCGGGCGTGAAGACGACCGTCGCGCTCATGCAGTGGGACACGGACCGCCAGGTCGTCCGGCGCACCGTGACGGCGACGACGGGCGCGGACGGCACCGCACCGGTGCGCTTCGAAGGGCTCATCGAGGGCTGGTACGAGCTGCAGGCCACTGCGACGGACGCCGGCGGCCACGCGGTCACCGGCTACGGCTGGGCCTGGTTCTATGACAACGCCCGCCCGTGGTACTGGTGGGGCAGCGAGATCGAGCTCCGGCTCGATCGTGCGACCTACCAGCCGGGCGAGACGGCGCAGCTACTCATCAAATCGCCCGTCACCACGACCGCCTTGGTCACGATCGAGCGCGACGCCGTGCATACTTCGATGATCGTGCCGGTGAGCGGCGCGACGACCGTGGCGCTGCCGATCAGCGCGGACTACGCCCCGAATGCCTTCGTCACCGTGTCCCTCTGGCGCAACAACGCGGATCGCGGCGGCTACAACCGCGCCGAGGGCCGCCTGCTCACATCGTCCATCCAGCTGGTCGTCCCGGCCGAGGACAAGCGGCTGCGCGTAGCGGTCGTGCCGGACAGCGCGACGCACGCGCCGGGCGACGAGGGTCGGTTCACGTTGCGCGTCACGGACGCCGCCGGCCGGCCGGTGAAGGCGCAGCTGTCGTTCGCGCTGGTCGACAAGGCCGTGCTCGCGCTGGCCAAGGACACGTCGGGCAGCCTGTTCGACGCGTTCTGGACGAACTGGGCGCAGACCGTCGGCACGTTCGACAGCCTGCAGCCGACCCAGGGCTACGGCGGGCCTGAGGCGGTGGACGGCGGCGCGCCGGGCCGCGGGGGCTCGCAGCCGCCCATGGCGCCGTCGCCGGACGACAAAAACCGCGACGCGGCGGACACCACGCCGGCGCCGCGCCGCAACTTCCCGGACACCGCGTTCTGGAAGGCGGACCTCGAGACGAACGACGCCGGCGAGGTGATCGTCAGCCTGACGCTGCCCGATTCGCTGACGACGTGGGTCGGCATCGCCCGCGCGATCGCCGTCGATGCGCGCGTCGGCGAGGCGAAGGCTGAGGTGACGGTGTCCAAGGCGGTTCAGGCCGACCTGGCGCTGCCGCGCTTCGCCGTCCAAGGGGACCGCTTCGCGGTCGACGTGATCGGCCGCAACTACGCCCGCCCCAACGGCCCGCTGGCCGGCCGGACGACGCTGGACGCGCCCAGCCTCGTGCAGCTCGATCCGGGCGCGCGCGACGTCTCGCTGCCCTACAACACGACACAGTCGACGCGCTACAGCGTCGTGGCCAGCCAGGTCGGCGAGGCGCCGGTCCACGCCGCGCTCACGACGGACGCCGGCGACGACGCCCTCGAGCTGCCGCTGCCGATCGTGCCGTTCGCGGTGCCGGACCGCTTCGTGCGCGCCGGCGCGGCGGAGAGCGCCAAGGCGATCGAGTCGTTCGACGTGCCGTTCAACGCCCAGCCGGACGCATCGTCCGTCGAGATCCGGCTGGCGCCGGGCGTCGCGGCCTCGATCCTGGACGGCGTGGACGCGCTGATCGGCTACCCGTACGGCTGCGTCGAGCAGACGATGAGCCGGATGATGCCGAACGCGATCGTCGCCCGGATGATCAAGGACCTGGGCATCGAGGCGCCGGAGGTCAGCGCCAAGCTGCCAGAGTACATGACCGTCGGCCTGCAGAAGCTGTACGGCTTCCAGAACGCGGACGGCAGCTGGGGCTGGTGGGGCGGCGCGACCGAGAACTACTATGGCCGGCCGACGTACCTCACGGCGTACGTGCTGCACGGCCTCGTGCTGGCGCGCGACGCCGGCTTTGACGTGGACGGCGCCGTGCTGGACCGCGGCTTCGCGTGGCTCACGGCGAACGCCGCCGACGAGACGGACGCGCGCCTGCGCAGCTACGCCGCGTTCGTGCTCGCGAACGCCGGCCGCGGCGACGTCGACTTCACGCTCAAGGTGTTCGCCGACCGCGGCGCCTTCGAGCCGTTCGCGCGGGCGATGCTCGTGCTCGCGTTGGACCGCCTCGGCCGCGGGGCGGAGGCGGATGTCGCACTGGACGAGCTGATCCGCCAGGCGGACGTCTCCGGCGCTGACGCCTTCTGGCCGATGGTCACGAACAAGAGCCCGTGGGGCTATCCCGAGTGGGACGGCTACCAGTGGCGGACGATGGCCTCGGCCCAGAAGTACACGGCCACGGCGCTCCAAGCGCTCATCGCCCGCCGGCCGATGGATCCGCTGGCGATCAAGGCGGCGCACTGGCTGATGGGCCACCGGGACGGCGCCGGCTGGTACACGACCCACGACACCGCGTTCGCGATCCTCGGCCTGACCGACTACGCGATCGCCCGCGGCGAGCTGCAGTCCGCGTACGACTGGACCGTCGCCCTCGACGGCCGGACGGTCGGCGGCGGGCATGTCGACGCGACGAACATCACCAAGCAGATCCCGCCGATCAAGCTGGCCGGCGCGGCGATCGCTCCGGGGGCGCATCAGCTGACCATCGAGAAGCGGGGCGCAGGCGCGCTGTACTACACCGTCGTCGGCCAGATGGCGCTCTACTACGACGGCTTCGCGGAGACCAAAGCCGCGGGCCTCGGCATCGACCTGTCCCGCACCTACACGCCGCTCCGCACCGAAGGCAAGCCGGAAGGTGCCGCCAGCGGTGATTGGGCCGTCGGCGACATCGTGAACGTCCACGTCGAGCTGTCGACGAAGGAGGACCTGTCGTACATCATGATCGCCGACCAGCTGCCGGCCGGTCTCGAGGCGCTCAACGACGCCCTCGACACGGAGTCCAAGCGCGTGCCGGACGGCCAGGAAGGGCCGTGGCGCTGGCGCTGGTGGGGCTACGAGCGCAAGGAGATCCGCGACCAGGGGGTGACGTTCTTCGCGACGTACCTGCCGGCGGGCACGCACGGCTACGACTACGCCGCCCGCGCCATCACCCCCGGTGAGTTCAGCGCCCGCCCCGCGGAAGCGTACGCGATGTATCGGCCGGAAGTGTGGGGCCGCTCGGCCTCCGCGAAGGTCGCGATCGCCACGGCGCGCGTGGCCGAGCGGCCGGCGCTGACCGGTGACTTCGACCGCGATTGCCGCCTGACCGCATTCGACGCCTCGCTGGTCGCGGACCGTTGGGCCAGCGGCGCCGGACGCGACGTGAACGGGGACGGCCGGACGTCCGTGGCGGACATCGCTCTGGCCGCCTCGCACGCTGGGGCGCAGTGCGGCCAAGCCGTCGCGCCGCCGCCCGCCCCGAGCGGCGATGTCGCGCTCCACGCGGCGTACCCGACGGCCAACGTCGGCGACACCGCGACGCTGCCGATCACGGTCGAGGGCGCGACGGCGGTCGGCGCCGTCGAGCTGACCGTTCGCGTGCCGAGCGGCTGGCGGTTCATCGGCGTCGACGCGGGCGACCGTCTGCACGGCGCGACGGTCCTCGCCGCGCCGGATGCGGGCACGGTCCGGGTGGCGGCCTTCGCGACGGCGGACGGCACGTCCGGGAGCGCGCTCCTGACGCTCACGCTGCAACGCGTGGACGGCGAGGGCGACGGCCTGGCCGTCACCGGCGCCGAGGTGACGACGGCAGGCGGGCGGCCGTACACGGTCACCGTCGACGGCGAGGTGGTCACGACGCCGGTCAAGCCGTCGTACCACGCGTTCCTGCCGAGCCTCACCGTCATGCGCTAGACATACACCGCGGCGGCCAGCGCGCCGCCGTCGTCGCGCGATGCGGCGAGCACGGAGGGGGAGGTGCGGCGGGGAGTCGGATGGGTCCGACTCCCCGCCGCATCGTGTTACAATGCCGCGCCAAGCGCGGGCCGTTCGAACGGGTGGCTGAGCGCGGCTCGCGCGACCGGCTTCGCGCTTGCACCGGCCTCTCTAAGCACGCCGGCGTCCCGAACACCGTCATCCGTCCTTCCAGGAGCAGATCATGCCCAACCGCAAGCCATCCAAACTCACCGAGCGCAGCCATCCTCGCTATCGCGGCAGCAGCACCGGCGGAGGCCCCACCGGCGGCGGAGCGGGCGGCGGCGATGACGCCAGCCGCCGTTTCGCGCTCATCGCCCTCGGCGGGTTGGCGCTGGCCGCCGTGCTCCTCGTCGGCTTCATGATGACCCGCCGCAGCGGCACGCCGGCGACGACCGGCGACGCCACGCCCGCCACCACGGCGACGGCGGACGATGGGCTGGCGGTGTCGACGACCGCGGCGCCCGCGGCGCCCACGGCCGCACCGGCCGGCGCGGACGCCGGCGCGGCGCTGGACGCGAACGGCGTACACACGACGGGCGAGGGTCCGTACGCGGCGCCGGAGGACCAGGCCCTCGACGCGGCCGGCAAGAGCTACTTCGTCACGTTCGAGACGAACAAGGGCACGGTGGAGGCGGAGTTGTTTCCAGAGGCGGCGCCGATCACGGTGAACAGCTTCATCTTCCTGGCCCGCAAGGGCTTCTACGACGGCCTGACGTTCCACCGCGTCGTGCCCGGCTTCGTCGTCCAGGGCGGCGATCCGAAAGGCAGCGGCATGGGCGGTCCGGGCTACGAGATCAAGGGCGAGTTCAACGCGGACAACCCGATCCCGCACAGCGTCGGCTCGTTGGCGATGGCGCGCTCGGGCAGCCCCGACTCCGCCGGCAGCCAGTTCTACTTCGTCCTCGAGCGCGAGTCGGCGGCCCAGCTGGACGGCAGCTACGCCGTGTTCGGGCAGGTCACCAAGGGCATGGACATCGTCCGCCAGATGGCGGTCGGCGACACGATGACCAAGGTGACCGTGGAAGAGAAGGATAAGTCGGCGAGCGTCATCAGCCCGGACGACGTGCGGGCGGGCAAGCTGCCGGACGGCGTGAAGTAACGACAACGGCGGGGCGGTCGCTCCCGCGATCGCCCCGCCTTCGGGTCGCTTCGGCGCCGCCGGAGGCGGCCTGTGTCCCGCGGACGGCCTCCATCGAAGCAGCGCCAGCGCCGATCAGGCGCGATGGTACGGATGCCCCGCCCGAACGCCCCACGCCCGGTACACCGCCTCCGCGACGATGACCCGTACGAGCATGTGCGGCAGCGTGAGCGCACCCAGCGACCAGCGCGCCTCGGCGCGCGCCAGGCACGCGCTCGAGAGCCCGTCCGGGCCGCCGACGAGGAGCGCCACGTCCCGGCCCTCGGCGGACCACGCCCCGAGCCGCGCCGCCAGGTCGTCCGTCGACCACGGCTCACCGTCGACCGCGAGCGCCACGATGCGGGCGCCGGGCGGCACGGCGGCCAGCATCCGCGCTCCCTCGTCCGCCACTGCGCGGGCGATGGCGGCGCCCTTGGGCCGCGCGGGGATCCGCACCTCGACCAGGCGCAGGGTGACGTCGCCCGTCAGGCGGCGGGCGTACTCGGCGTAGCCGTCCGCCACCCACGCGGGCGGACGGTCGCCGGCGGCGACGAGATGTAGGCGCAGGGGCATTCGGCGGATCCTGACAGCGGTGCGAGCGGAGCGAATGGGGCGATTCTAGGGCGGGCGGGCCGCCAACGGCCAGATCCCGGCCACCGCACCTGCTCGTGAAGGGCTGACCCCTCTTGACAGCACAGAACAAACGTTTCATCATCACGCCATCGACGGCACCCTCGGGGCGCCGCAGCGCGAGGAGGACACGCATGGGACTGGCACTGTTCGAACACGTGAGCTGGTGGGCGATCGCGGGCTGCGTCGTGGCGTCCATGGCGCTCGGATTCGTGTGGTACATGTGGTTGTTCGGCAAGCAGTGGGTGGCGTTGATGGGGTGGAGCGACAAATCCGAAGCGGAGATGAAGGAGCTGCAGTCCGGCGCGACGCCGGGCTACGTCGTGATGGCGGTCAGCGCGGTGATCATGGCGCTCGTGCTGCACGCGACGCTGCACGCGACCGGCGCGGCGACGATGGGATCCGCGATGGTCGTCGCCGCGCTGCTATGGCTCGGCTTCGTGGCGACCTCGACCCTCGGGACGGCGATGTTCAGCCTGCAGAACATGCGCCTTTGGTTTCTCAACCAGGCGTACGTGTTGGTCCAGATGATGATCATGGCCGCCATCCTGGTCCGCGCCTGATCGTGGGCCCCTCGGACGCGGGCGATCAGCGCACATCCGCGGCGGGCGATCCGCCGCTGGACGCGCTGATCGCCCGCGATCCAGCCCACCCCGCGCTCCCCGACGCGCTGCGGCGCTCCGCCGAGCGGCACGCCCACCTCTGCCCGCGGCAAGTCCTCGGCGCGCGCCTGGCGTTGGCCGGCGCCGCGGCGCTCGGGATCGCGCTGCCCCAGGCGGACAAGCGGCTGATCGCGATCGTCGAGAGCGACGGCTGCTTCAGCGACGGCGTCGCGGTCATGGCGAACTGCTGGGTCGGCCGCCGGACGATGCGCGTCGAGGACTACGGCCGGGTCGCCGCTACGTTCGTCGACACGAGCGATGGGCGCGCGGTGCGGGTCCGCCCGCAGCGCGACGTCCGCGCGCGGGTGGGGGCGTGGGGGGCGGCGGCGGAGGGCGCCGATGCCGCCGCCGGCTCCCCGCGCTGGGTCGGCTACGTCCTGGGCTACCAGCGGATGCCGGACGAGGAGCTGGTCGACGTGCAGCCGGTCGAGTTGGCGGCCGATCCGCGGGCGATCGTCAGCCACCCGGACCGGCGGGCCGTGTGCGTTCGGTGCGGGGAAGAGGTCTCGAACGGGCGTGAGGTGGACGGGCCGGGCGGCCCGCTGTGCGTCGCGTGCGCCGATCCGGCGCGGGCGTATTATCGGCCGCGCTCCGATGGACGGAGCAGCGCGAGCGCGTAGCGGCGGCGGACCCGCCACAGGACGCTGCGCCGGATCTCCGCGAGCAGCGCCGCGACGCCGCGGGCGCGCAACATACGGATCGCTTTGGCCGGCAGTCGCCGCACGGCCGCCGGCACGTTCGCCCGCGCCTCGTCCGGCGGCAAGGGCGTCAGGCGCGGCGGGCGGCGCGAGAACGAGCGGTCGATGAAGGGTAGCGGCGCGCCGGCCGCGGGCACGTCAGCCGCCGGACGCGGGCGGGTGGCGACGAAGACGTGGGTCAGCGTCGGCGCGCGCCGTTCGGTCGGCCCGAGCGGCGCGAAGTGGAAATCGGCCTCCGTAAGGCCGACTGCGGCCGCGTCGACCGCCGGATCAAAGACCATGTCTGCGCGGGCCAGCCAGTGCCGGTAGGGCGTCACCTCCGCGAACCACAGGCCGATCGCGTGCGCCCATTGCTCGGGCGACCAGATGTTCAGGTGATAGGGGTTGGCCATCTGCAGCACGCGCGATGCCGCGTCGAACACGCCGGGCACGGCGACGACGAGCGTCCCGTCCGGCGCGAGGCGCGACCAGACACCGCGCAGGAACCCATCGACACCCCACACATGCTCGAGCGCGTTCGAGCTGACGACGACGTCCCAGCCGCCGTCCGGCGCGGGGACGTCGTCGATGTGCGCTAGGTCGGCCTCCTCGAACGTGACGCATGCTCTGCCGGCCGACGCTCGCGCGTGTTGAACGGCCGCGGGATCGACGTCCACGCCGCACACGAAGGCGGCGCCGTGGTCGGCGAGCCATGCCGCGCCGTAGCCCGTGCCGCAGCCGGCGTCGAGGACGCGCTTGCCCGCCGTCCATGCGCCCGCGAAGCGGTAGATGCTCAGGTGGGCGACGAACAGGACGTTCGGGACATCGGGCGAGACGCGCTCGCCATCGTGGGTGATGTCCGGGGCTGTGGTCGCGATCATACGGCCGAGATCATACAGCCGAGATCATGGAACGGGGCGGTGTTACAATGCGGGCACTCCCCCCGACTCGGTCGCCCCGCCGCTTCGACTCGCCGAGCGCCGAACGACCGTGCCCTCGATCGCCATCCCGCGACGACACTCTTCAGCGGAGACGAGCTTGATGTCCCATTATCGCGTCGAATCGTTGCTCGCCGCGCGGCTGTTCCAGTCGCCCCAAACGGTCGGCGACCGGCTGTTCTTCCTCAGCAACCTCGGCGGGCAGCTCAGCCTGTACGCCATGGACCACGGCGGCAGCGTGCCCGAGCCGCTCCTGCCCGGCGACATCGCCCTCCACAACCCGCACCTGATCGGCGGCCACCCGTTCTACGTGCTGCCGCGCCTCGACCGGATTCTGGTCATGATCGATCGCGACGGCGACGAGGTCTATCGGCCGCACAGCATTCCGATCGACGGCGGATACCCCGAGCCGCTGTTCGCCCAGGAGTTCGGCAACCATCGGGTTCACCTCCAACACGTCGACGGTGATTCGGCGACGGCCTACTTCATGGCCCAGCGCCTGGATGCGCCGATGATCGAGTCGTGGCGTGCCGATCTTGCCTCCGGCGTCGCGACAAAGTACTACGAGAGCCCGTATGGCTCGGGCGTCGCGGGTGTCAGCGAGGACGGCGCGCTGGTCGCGATGGTCGAAGGGTACACGGTCGGCGACAGCGTGCTAACGCTCTGGCGGCCCGCGGACGGCATCGTCCAGCCGCTGTTCGGGACGGCGCTCGACGAGCGGTCGCCCGGCCACGCCGCACCGCTGCTCGGCCTCGGCGCCTGCGCGTTCGTCGAGGACGATGCCGCGCTGCTCGTGACGACGACCGTTCACGACGACCGCGGCGGCCTCGCGAAGTTGAGTTTGGCCGAGCCCGTCGAGCTGCGGGCGGTGCCGATCGTCGGCATCGTCCACAGCGGTTCGGGCGAGCTGACGGGCTTCGAGCGGCTCCAGGACGATCGGTTCCTGCTCTCGTACAACATCGACGGCTGCTCATGGCTGTACGAGGGCGAATATGACAGCGTGGCGGGCTGTGTGCGCCTCGACCGCGTGGTCGTCGGCCGCGGCGCGCTGGCGGACGGCGTGGTGGATGCGCACCATTATGACAAGGACAGCCAGACGCACGCCATCTCGTTCTCGACCGCGATCTCGCCGACGCAGCTGTTCACGATCCTGCGCGACAGCCCGTCGCCGATCCAGCACACCCACGAGCGTCTGCTCGCGCTGCCGCAGTCGCTGCTCAGCGCCGGCGAGGACGCGTCGTTCACGAGCCACGACGGGCTGCGCGTCTCGGCGCGCCTCTACCTCCCCGCCGCGCAGCTCGGGTTCGACGGCCCGCGCCCGTTGGTGTACTACGTGCACGGCGGGCCGCAGGGCCAGGAGCGGCCCGACTTCTCGTGGTTCTCGATGCCGCTCATCCAGCTGCTGACGCTGCGCGGCTTCGCGGTCTTCGTGCCGAACGCCCGCGGCTCGACGGGCTACGGCCAGGCGTACACGAAGCACGTCGACCGCGACTGGGGGGGCCAGGACCGCCTGGACCACGTCTTCGCGATGACCGAGGTGCTGCCCAACGACGCCCGAGTGGACGTGAAGCGCGCTGCCGTAGTCGGCCGGAGCTACGGCGGGTACATGACGCTCACGCTGGCCGCCCGGCATCCCGAGCTGTGGCGGGCGGCGTGCGACATGTTCGGCCCGTACGACCTGTTCACGTTCCTGGAGCGCATCCCCGAGACATGGAAGACGTACTTCAAGCTGTCCCTCGGCGACCCGAACGATCCGGCCGACCGCGCCTTCCTGGTCGAGCGCTCCCCCAAGACGCACCTCGACGCGATCACGTGCCCGCTGTTGGTGATCCAAGGCGCGAACGATCCGCGTGTCGTCGCCGCCGAGAGCGAGGATGTCGTGGCGCGTCTCAAGGCGGACGGCAAGGACGTGGAGTTCCTGCTGTTCGAGGACGAAGGGCACGACGTGTTGAAGTACGGGAATCGGGTGCGGTGTTATGAGGCGATCGCGGGGTTCTTCGCGGACAAGCTTGGGGGTAGCGGGACCGCCTGAGCCGTCGCCGGACGGGCGATGGCCGGCCAGGGCCGCGGGCCTCGACGCCCCTACACGGGTACGCCGATCGCCCATTGCGGCTTGCGCCCACCTGCGTTGGCCGCTACCGTGCACGTTCGAAACACCCGCAACGCCACCGCGCCCGTGCGTTCACCCCATCGACGCCCACGCGCGGCCGCCTACTTCGGCCTTGCCGCAGGAGCGGCCCGATGTCGATCCGCCGCCTGAACCCGCCGGTCGCGCAACGTCGACGCCCTCTGGCCGTCGGCGCTGCCGTGTGCGCCCTCGCGGCCTGTGTCGGGCGCCCGTCCGCGCCGGCCTCGGTCCGAGCGGAAGCGCGCCGGCTCGCCGTCGTCGGCTCATGGGTGCAAGACGCCAGCGCCCCCGCCGGCGTCAGCAGCATCGCTGTCGCGGATGCCGACCACGCGTGGGCGATCGCGGGCGGCGAGACGTGGGCGTGGCAGAGCGGCGCGTGGTCGATCGTATCCAACCCGCACTACGCGGTCCAGCACTTCACCGACATCTACGTCCGCGATCCCCAACACGTCTGGCTCGCCGGCTGGCGGGACATCCAGGTCGGCGGAAGCTCGTGCCACTGCGGCTTCCTGCTCCGTTGGCAGGGCGGCGGATGGCAGGTCGATCAGGCCGTGATCCCGCTGTGGATCGAGGCGATTTCGATACCGCAGGACGACTTCGGGTTGGCGGTGGGCTACGCCGGGATGGCGGGCGGGGCCACATCGTATCGATGGGATGGGATCAGCTGGACGGCGGTCACGTTTCCTGGCACCGGCTACAAGGTGAAGGCCACGTCGGCGGCCTCCGCCTGGGCGATTGAAGGCAGCGGCTCGCTCTACCGCTACCAAGGCGGAACGTGGTCGATGTGGCCGATCGCGGGGAACCCCGTGTTATCGGCGTTGACGCTGGTCGATGACACGTTTGGCGCCGCGTTCGGCATCTTCGGCGAAACGCTGCATTGGAACGGCGCGTCGTGGCAGGCCGTACCGAGCCCGCTGGGCATCGGTGTCTCGGACGCCGTGCTCGCCTCGCGCACCGAGGGCTGGACCGTCGGCGGAACGGGCAACACGATGCACTGGGACGGGACCGCCTGGTCGGCCGTCAGCGACCCCACGCTGGGTCAGCTATACACGATCGCGCTCGCCGCGCCCGACGTCGGATGGGGCTTCGGCGGCAGCATCGTCGCGCACTACCAGCCGCCCTCCGGCCCGACCGCCACGCCGACCGCGCCGCCCGCCACCACGAGCGCCCCGACCGCTACCCGTACTGCGACCCGGACCGCAACCACCGCGGCCGCCACGGCGACGGCCACCACCGACCCGTTCGCCCTGCCCACGTGGACGCCCTCGCCGACCTTCACGCCCGTGCCGACGTGGACGCTCTCGCCGACGCCCGGCCCAGGACCGAGCGCGACGCGTACACCCACTGCGACGCCGACGACGATCCCGACCGCCATCCCGACCGCCATCCCGACCGCCACGCCGACGACCACACCGACGCGCACGGCCACCGCCACTGCAACGCCGACCGCAGCGGCGACCGCAACGGCGACCGCAACGGCCTTGTCGACCGCCACTGCCAGTCGCACGACAACGACAACGCCCACCCCCGGCCCGTCGTCTACCGCCACCCGCACCAGCACGCCAACCCGCAGCCCAACGCCGACCCGCACGCCGACCGCCACCGCCAGCGAGACAGCAACGCCCACCCCGTCCGCAACGGCGACCTCCACCGCGACGCCGAGCGCCACGCGCACGCCAACGCCCACGCGCACGCCGACCTTCACCCGCACGCCGACATCGACGCAGACGCAGACGCCCAGCCCCACCCTTCTGCCGACGCTGACGCCATCCGCCACATCATCGGTGACCGCGACGGCGAAGCCGACGGCAACGCCTACAACGACGGCCGTGCCGACGCCGACGCGGACCGCGACCGTGAGCGCGTCGACGCCGACCGCTCCGCCGACGACGGCGGTGACGCCGACGTCGACGCTTGTCGGGCCGGCGCCCACCTCGACGGCAACCATTCAGCCAAGCGCGACGGCCACGAACGACCCCGCTTCGACGTCGACCGACGTCCCGACCGCTACCGCAGCGGCTTCGATGACCGCGACCGCGTCGGGCACGGCCGCATC
>JBDTSC010000013.1:0-26536 GCA_039931375.1 Ardenticatenales bacterium | reverse complement strand
ACGCCCATCTGCACCGCTCCAGCCCGGCTCAAACGCGTCGCGGACCGTCTCCGCCGCGCCCACCGCGCAGCCGCCGACGCCGTCGGCTCTTGGCGAGCGACGGTCTGCCTTGTTGGGCGTGCTGTGTGCTGTGTGCGTCCTTCGCGCCGCCGTGGCTGCTGCGCCCTGTGTCGGCCCCGGCGCCCACGGCCCCGCTAGGGCGTCGCGGCCCTTGCCGCGCAGGTGCTTGAGGATCTTGTCGATCACCGTCGGGTCCTGGATCAGCGCGATGACGCGCATCTGGCCGCCACACTTGGGGCTGACCAGCGGGTCCACCTCGTAGATCAGCCGGCCCAGCTCGGCCCAGCGGCACCGCGGATCACCGCGGCAGAAGTCGGCCGGTTCGACCACCGTCACGTCGGTCATGCCGTCGAGGGCCAGCTCGGGGTCGTTGCACGCGCTATCGCCGAGCCCGGCATCCGCGCACTGAGCCTCGGCCGCTATTGGGCGGTTTGGGCGGTGCCCGCCAACTGCGGCGCCCCGCTCGCCCGAGAGCGCCGCCGCGAGGGCGTAGTGTTCGCCCGGGACCGTCCACGTCCCGCGCGAGGGCAGGTCGTCGGGCCGTCCGGTTTCGAACCACTCGAGCGCCATCGCCGTCCCTTGGTTGCCCTGGCGGTAGCCCGTGACGAGCCGTCCGCCGGCCACGGCGATCGCCTCGATGTCGTTGCGCCCGCTTACCGTTGCCATCAAGCGGGGTGCCGTGGGATCCGCGACGTCCACGCTCTGGATGCCATAACTCGTAACGAGATAAGCGGTCGTCCCGTCGACGACGACGTGCTTCGTCGCGCCGACGGTATCGGGGACCACCACCCGGCCCACCTCGCGCGGCCGGGCCGGGACGCGCGCGTCGATGACGGCAAGCCCCGGGTGGGCGAGGTCCGTCAGGTAGAGGTGGTCGTCGGGTCCGACCGCCATGCCGTAGATGTCGTCCGGCGCCTCGAACGACCCGAGCTCGGTCGGCGACCCGCCGTCCGGCAAGTCGTACAGGACGATCGTGCGTCCCGTCGTGCTGGAGAGCCGTCGCCCGGCGACCACCTGCAGTTCGCCCCGGATCCGGTAGCGGTCAAGCAGCCGCGGCGAGGCCGTGGGCGACCCCGCCGACCTGGTCGAGCACCGTCGGGCCCGCCGGGCCGCCCAGCGCTGCGGCGGGGTTGCTCGGTGCGCCCGGGGCAGCAGGCAGGCGGCCGCGATCAGGGCGGCGGCGAGGACGGTGCGTGCGCGATCAGGGCGGCGGCGAGGACGGCGCGTGCGCGCGCTGGTCGGCGGTAACAGCGGGCGTGGGCGATGTGGGCGAGAGCGCGCTGGATCATCGTTCCTCCATTGGTCGCCGGATCGCGGCGGCCGGGTGTCGTTGAGGGGCAGATGTACCCGACGCATCGCCGGCCAGGCCGCAATCGTCACCCGCGGCTCGGGCGCCGACCGGGCGGCGCGGGGCCGCCGGAAATGGTTGACGGACGGGAGGCGGTGGGCTGGACCCGCGGGGGTGCGACTGCGTTTCCTGGGCCTGAATTACCTATGCACTCGCTATAGTAGTCGAGCCCGACACGCCCAAGGAGCAGACGATGGCCACGTCCGATCAGGTGCCGACCCAATCACCCTTCCACGCCAGGACTGACGGCGTCGACGTCATCGCCAACCTCGATCTCGGCGGTAAAACCGCCGTCGTCACCGGCGGGTACAGCGGGATCGGTCTCGAGACCGTTCGCGCGCTCGTCGCCAAGGGGGTGCGCGTCATCGTCCCCGTCCGATCGCCTGGGAAGGCGGCCGAGACCCTTGCGGACCTCGGCGAGAAGGTCGAGACGGTGACGATGGACCTCGCCGACCTCGCCTCTGTCCGCAGCGTCACCGGCCAGGTGCTCGGCTCGCTCAGCCGCCTGGATCTCCTGATCAACAATGCGGGCATCATGGCCTGCCCCGAGACGCGCGTCGGCCCTGGCTGGGAGGCGCAGTTCGGCGTCAACCACATGGGCCACTTCGCGCTGACCAAGGGGCTGTTGCCGCTCATCGAGCGGACCCCCGGAGCGCGGGTCGTCGCGCTGTCATCGACCGCGCACAAGATCACCGACGTTCACTGGGACGACCTACAGTTCGTGAACAGCGGGTACGAAAAGTGGCAGGCGTACGGCCAGGCAAAGACGGCCAACGCGCTGTTCGCCAACGCGCTGTCGCGCCGGCTGCGCGCCACGGGCGGGCTCTCGTTCTCGGTCCATCCGGGTGGCATCCTGACCCCGCTCCAGCGCCACCTCCCCAAGGAGGAGATGATCGCCCTTGGCTGGCTCGACGAGAACGGTGAGCTGAGCGAGATGGCGAAGTGGGGGTTCAAGTCGCCGGCGCAGGGCTGCTCGACGACGTTGTGGGCGGCGACCTCGGCCGCGCTAGAGGGAAAGCCGGGGGTCTACTGCGAGGACTGCGACATCGCCGCCCCCACTGATCTCGGCGGTCCCTTGGAGCGCTTCCAAGGGGTCAACGCCCACGCGTGCAACGATGAGTCCGCGGAGAAGCTCTGGGCGATCAGCGAGGCGCTGCTCGCCGCGGCGTGAGCGCTCGCGGCCCGCAACCGACCCGGCGCGCCGCCAACGAGGGGCGATACGCCGGCTTGAGCGGCTCGGTCACTTGACAGCGGGCCGGGTCGTCCAGATCTCACCTTGACCGCCTCTCTTGGTTGCCGATACCATCGCCCCATGTCTGCCCCTGTCTCCCAGACGCTCAACAGCGCCTTCGAGGGCGCCCTGGCGGGCGGCGGCGACCCGGCCACCTCGCCGCTGTACGTCTTCACGCCCTTCCTCAGGCTCATCGTTGTGGGCGCAGCCGCCGGCGTGGCCCGGGTCACGTTCGGGGCCACGGTGTGGCTCGTGGTGCTCACCATCGTCATGGTATCGGTCATGTACCGATTGGTCATGCGCTGGGTGACGGATGGCAGCGGCGGCAGCGGTCTGGCCGAAGAGGAGTTCGGCGAGTGGGCGGTGAAGACCAACGCCGCCATCACGTACATCGAGTTCACGCTTACCTTCCTGGTGAGCATCGCCGCCCTCGTGACCTTTGCCGCCGATCGCATTCCGGCGCTCAACGGCAACGCCCTCGGAGGCCTACCCTACCGCGCCCTCCTGGCAATTGGCCTGAGCGTGCTCACCGGCTGGCTGGTAAACCGTGGGCCCAAGACCACGGCGCGCTTCTTCGGCCCCGCCACGCTGGGCGTCCTGATCCTGCTGTGGGTGCTGGTCGGCCTGACCCTCTGGCAGCATCTGCTGGCGGCGGTCACCGGTCGGGGATTGCTGGTCGGTGTCCCCTTGCTTCCCTCCGTCAGCCTGCGCGCCTTTTCGGCCGCGGCTACGGCGCCCGGAGCGCCCTCCTACCTCTCCTACACCCTGGGCGGCTATGCCCGCATCCTGGCGGTGATGACCGGCATCGAAGTCTTCGCCAACCTCGTGGCCGCCTACGGGGGCCCGCCGGAGCTGAAGTCGCGCCGCGCCTTCGGCAGCATGCTGATCATCATGGGCACCACCGCCGTGACGATGCTGGTGCTGGGTCCGGTCATCCTGGCCATCTCCCATCCGGCCCATCCGGAGGTGTCGGTCTTCACCCAGACCATGGACCAGCTGCTGCCTGGACCGCTGGCTTATCTCGGCACCCTGGTCGGTGTGGCCGTGCTCCTATCGGCCTCGGCCGCCAGCGCCATCGGCATCCAGAACCTGTCGCTGGGCCTGGCTACCCGGCGCTATGTGCCTCCGGTGCTGGGCCGCGCCAACCGATTCGGGGTTCCCGACCGGCCGGTCTGGCTCGAAGTGGCCGTCTGCTGTTTTTGCTTTCTGGCGTTTGGAACCTCAGAGGTGACCTACCTGTCGATCTATGCGGCCGGGGTCTTCATCCTGCTCAGCCTGACCGGCATGGCTGCGACCCAACGCCTCAGCCGCCAGTTGGGCGAGGTCGACGCTTCACGGACGCACCTGTTGCTGGCGCTGATCGGCTCCGTGGCCGCCACCGGGCTCACCGCCGTGGCCACCGCGGTCATCTTCTACGAACGCTTCTCCGACGGCCTGTGGATCCTCTTCGTCCTCATCCCCTTTGTGTACCTGAGCTTCACCTACTTCCACGGGCGGCTGGCCCGCGCCCGGACCCTGGAGACCCGATTGGCCAGGGCTCGCCTCTCGGCCTTCCCAGCCCTCGCCGTTGCGGATGCCGCGCAGCCGACCGCCGTGCGGCAGATCGAGGTCTCGCCTGGGCTGCTGGAAGAGCCACCACCCGACCTTCCATCACTGGGCTTGGGTGGCGTGCGGGTGCAGCTCGCGGATATGAAATGGGCGGTGACCCCTCAGCCCGGTACCGGTTGGCGCGCCGCGCCACGGCCGGTTGGCGACGTGCTGGTGCCCTTGAACGGCGCCGTGCCGGCGGAAGCGGCCTTGGACATGGCGGAGCGGCTGGCCGCGGCGACCGACGGCCGCATCCGCCTGGTATCGGTCTTGCCAAGGCTCGATGACGAGGCCATCGACGCCAGCGGCCGGCACCGTTACCTCGCGGCCGTGGCCGGCGTCCTCGGCGAAGACGGCTTTGATGTGCAGTTCACCCTCCGGGCTGGGCGCCCGGCTATGGGCATCATGATCGCGGCCGAGACCTTCGGCAGCGATGCCGTGGTCATGTCGGGCAACGGCAGGTCGCAGGTGACGGCCTTCGTCCTCGGCTCCGTGAGCCGTGAGATGGTGCAGATGGCCGAGCTGCCGGTGGTCATGATCCCGCCGGCCTCCGAACGCCTCGCCGCCGACAAGGCGCCTCGGCTGCAGCGCATCCTCGTGGCCCTGGACGGCTCGGCCTTCGCCGAGCGCGTGCTGCCCTATGCGATCGGCTTGGCCCGCGATCACGGCGCGCAGCTGATCGCCCTGGCCGTGCCGGAGATCCCGGATGCCGAGGTGTACGGCCCGCTGTCCGCGGTGACGCACGAGCTTCGCAAGATGGCGGCGGGCCTCGCCGAACGGTATATGCGCGGCGTGTTGGCCGCCTTGATCGCCGATGGGATCAGCGCCAGCGGGATGGTCGGAGGGAACGAAGCCGCCCAGGAGCTGCTGGACCAAGCCGAGGCGCTCGACGTCGACCTGATGATGCTCGCCACCCACGGCCGAGGCGGCCTGAGCGGCCTACTGCTGGGCAGCGTGGCCGCGCGGGTGATGGACCATGCTACCCGGCCGGTGTTCCTGCTGCCGATTCACGAGCGCCGTAGCGGCTCAGGAGAAGCTTAGTCCAAGGCCCCAGCTGTCCCAAGCACACCTGGTGATCGACGTACAGGTGGCTCCCGGTTCACCAACCGGTGATCCTCGCCCTCCCCGAGCTTTAGCCGGCAGTGTCCGGCGGGATGCTGGACTGGGTGCACTCGGGCCTCAGCGTCCACCACCTCGTCCGGCTGGACCAGCGAGATGCGGCGGCCCACGAGCGCTTGGCCCGTTGCTGCGCACGCCGCCCGGGATCGCTGTTCCGCCTCGCGTGCGATCGCGAAGGTCGACGTGCGACAGGCTGGAATTGGCCCACCAGAGGGCGTGGGGTTCGGCAGCGTCGTCGTGGTTGTGGAGGTCCGCCTTGCGGGTACCACAACCGTTGCGCTCGCCGTGCCCGGCGTCCGCCTCGACGCCGGCAACGTCTACACCGTGTTCGCCATGGGCCTGGCCAGCGGTCAGCCCTCGCTGATGGCCGTGCCGAGCCTCGACGCGGCGCACGCCATGTCCGCTCCGGCGATGCTGCCCAAGACCGGCGCCGCCGACAATGTCCCGCTGCTCCTCGCGGTCGTCGGTGCGCTGATGGTCGCGGCCGGAATCGCGCGCCAGCGCGCCGTGGCCGTGCGCGCCTAGTCCTCGGAACCATCCGAGCAGCCGCGGGCGACCCGCGGACGCAAAGGGGGGCGCGGCCTTCGGGCTGCGCCCCCTTGGCGTTGGGGCCACGTTGTGGCCCTTCTCGATCGGCCGCCCCGAGTGCCGGCGTGACCGGAAGCGGATCGAAACACGTTCGGCACGTGTCCGGGCCGCAATCGCAAGCGTTGCCGAGAGCTGCGAACAGATGCTCGAATTAGATCCAGGCGTTCACTTGGGCCACGAGCCACATGAGCACGAGCCGCATGAGATGGTCGGGCACTGCGCCGGCAACCGCCGCAACAGGCGCTACCGCCGCACCCCCACCCACGGCAACCCCACCTGCCGCCAATCCCCCGTCGCCGGCCACACCGACGGCGGCTCGAAGACCCATACGCCGTCAAATGACGAGGCCACGTACACCCGTCCGTCCCGCACCGCCAGCACGTCGCGGCCGAAACCCGGCATCACGTCGAGCGTGCCGGCGATGTGCGGGGCGGTCGGATCGCGGACATCGATGGCGACGACGCCCACACTGCACGGATGCACATCCCAACAGCTGGCGGCCGCCGCGAAGACGCGGTCGTCGTGCACGACCATGCTGGTGATCGTCCTGGCGAGGGGCAGTTGGGAGAGGACGTGGGGGGCGGCTGGGTCGTCGATGGCAATGATGGTCAGCCATGAGCTGCGGCTCATGGGCACCCCAGCAGCTGCCGCTCCGACGACGAACGCAAGCCGGTCCGTCGCAGCCACCACCATGTCGTGGCTCCAGCACGGGCCGAGGTCCAACTCGCCCTCCAAGCGGGGCAGGCGGGCATCGCTGACATCCCAGAGTGTCAACTTCGGCGGCATGCACGTCCCGCCGCGCACGGTCGGCGCGTCGCCTAGCGCAAGGAAGCGTTGTCCGACGGTGACCCCGTCCAGGAGGCGCATCTCGGCCGGGAGCGGTGTGCCAGGACGGTCGGCCGGCGCGTCCAGATCATGAACCATGGGGTGACCCTTCGGACCGAACACTGGGGTCTTGCCATGTACGAGCCGGGGCCCCCTGCCGCCCGTTAGCAACCGGGCGAACCCCCCGCCGCCGAACACGGCGACCCGCTTGGGTGCCGTCGGATCCCGCACGTCGATCACTTCAGCCTCGTCGAACTCCGTTGTCTCCTGCCCGTCGGTCGGCATCGAGCGCCCGACGGCGGCCAGACCGCCGGCCACGTGCAGCGACCGCCGCTCAATGCCGTCGACGATCCGGCCGACGACGGTCGGCGCTTCCGGCCGATCCAGCCGAAGCGTCGCCAACCCGCCGGACACGGCGGCGTAAAGGAGCCCATCGTCGCGGTCTTCGCGCGCGGCGATGGCGGTCGTCACGCCGACCAGCGGCAAGCGTCCGACGACGTCTGCCGGCTGGGGCGCCGTCATCTCCTGCGTGACCGACATCGCGCGCGTGTCCAGCACGGTGAAGTCGCCGTTGACCTCGGCCACGACGGCGTGGGGGCCGAGAAGCGCTGCGGCCAGGGCCCCGACAGTGAAGCGGTGCGTCGGCTGCTGCCCGAGCGCGCCCGGCGGCGCACCGACCGCGGTCAGCCAGGTGGTCCAATGGGCGCCGTCATCCGTGCGGGCCTGATAGAGGTAGGGTAATCCGGCCTCGTCGACGAGGAAGGGGGCGAAGTCGACCGGACCGCACGGGGACGAGCCGGCAACGGATGCCGGCCAGCGCTTCACCTCACGCGGCGCATCGGGCTCCGACACGTCGAGGGCGACGATCCCGCCATCGTACCCGTACCCGTAGAGCATGCCGGGCGCATCGGCTCCCGGTCCTTCTCCGAAGCGGCACCATGCGCTGTCGTCCAACACCCGCACAGGGGTCGGTGCCGCGGGGTTGGACAGGCGCAGCAGGTGAAGTCGGTAGCGCTCGTACGGACTCTGGCCCTCCCGCTGTACGCGCTCGGTCACGGCCAAAACGTCGCCGGCGACCCGGACATCGACGACGTCGAGATCTCCGACGATGCCGGCTTCGATGGGCACGACATCCTCGTTCACCAATCTCGGCGCGTGCGGATCGCGGATGTCGATGGCGATCAGTTCGAATCGATCACTGTTGACGCCGTCTGGCCCGACGGTCCGCCGCAGTGCGTAGGCATGGCCATGCCCGATCGCGACGCTGACCATCACGTCGGGCAACGGCAGGCCTCCGATCTTGTGCGGCGCCGCCGGGTTCGTCAGGTCGAGGATGTGCACCGTGTCCGACGCATGCTCGGCCAAGCTGCTGCCCCTGTCCGTCAGCGCGACCCCAATGCTGCCGTCGACCGCCAGCCCGGTGATCACACTGCCCAACCAGGGCGATTGCCCGAGCACCCGCGGCGCCGTCGGGTCGTGCAGGTCGATCGCCGCCACGCGCGGGCCGTGGCCGACCCAGGCGATGCGGCGCACCTGATCCGCCGCCATCGATTCGACGCCGCCACCGAACTGGCCGACGGGCTGCAGGTGAAAGGGTTGCTCGGTCGTCAGGGCGTCCGAACGTGACGGGCGACTGCCGGACGCTGCGGCCACCCGATCGTCCGTGACCGCACGGGCCGGGGTGGGCGGCGCAAGGGTGTCCGGCGCGCTGCAACCGGCGGCAAGGAACGTGGCCGTCGCGTACATGGCCGCCCGGGCAAGCGCACGAAGGCTGCGTGGTCGGCGCGATGCCGGCGGGATGCGGTGATTCAGTGGGGAACGTGTGCGCATGGGCGGTGTTGTCCTCCGTGTAAGGCGAGAGCGGTGCATCAGATCGCACGCATTGTAGCTCTTGGGCGGTTACCCTGCCCCCGCCCTGACCCAGCTCCCGTCGCCCCGCACGGCATCCCGTTTCGCCTCATCGGCCTAGTCAAATGGCTTCCGGCTTCCGTTCCAGCCGGCGGCTGCTGACCACATGTTCTGTCACGCCGTCAGACCAATAGGCCGCGCCTCGCCGGCGCTCGTACAGATCGTGAATGGGGGTTGGGAGGCCTTTCACTGCCGATCGGGCAGAACTTCTTCGTCCGCGCCCGCGGCCTTACACGGAACCGGTACGTTCAACCGATCGGGCTCGGTGCTCGAGTTCGTGTGGTGCGCATACGTGGATTCCGCAAGCATCTACCTGCCGCTGGCGCAGCGGTAGAAAGGCGCGGTGGGCGGATCCTCCAACGCCGATAAGGCGCATGGATTTGGCGTGCTTTCTTTGTCCGCGGGGGGATTGGAAGATCGCGGACGCGCGCGCCGAACGCACTCCCCGGTGGACGATCACGCCGGATGGGCATCACGTGCCCGGCTGGGTCCCGAGCACGGTGATCCACGACGCCGGGAAGGCGAAGGTATCGGGGTGATTGCGATTGTCGCTGAACGTTCCGCCCGCGCCCAGCGTCGACGGCTGGTAACCGGGCGCCAGGGTGCGGGCGCGATACGTGACGGTGACGCCGTCCTTGGGGATGTGCGTCTGGGTCCACCGGATCCGGCCGTCGGCGACGTCGACGAGGTCGGGCTCCGGCCGGGCGGTGTCGGTCAAGATCTCGAAGGCCGCCGGCAGGCGGTCCGCGATCGTCAGCGTTTTGACGATGATGTTCTGGAACTGCTTGCGGATACTCTCGAACACGCGCACGACGTCCGTGCGCTCCCGCCACGGAAAGTAGTACCGCGGCGACGTGGCCAAGTCCCGAACGCACGGCTCATCGAAGGCGTCGCCGATACCGACGGTGATGACGAGATCGCCGTCGTCCTTGAGGCGGCCGACAGCCCGCGATGCCTTGAGGCACCCGCCGGTCGGGCGGCCGGTGTACACGACGACGACCTGGCGGATGTTGGCGGGATCGGTGTAGTCGTCGCGGCCCAATTGGAGCTGCCGCCCGGCCTCCATCAGACCGGTTTCCAGCCGCGCGTTGCCGCGTTCGCCGATCCGCTCGATGCACCGCTTGATGCCGCGCGCATCGTTCGAGAGCGCGCACTTCACGCGCACGCGGTCATCGAAGCCGACGACGGCCACGCGGATGTACGACGCTTCGGACAGACGAAGGTCGTCGACCAAGGCGGCGGCACTCTCCTGGACGTCGCGTCCCAGGCCACCGGCCATCGCGTCCGAACCATCGATGACGAGCACGACGTGGAGGGGCAGGATGGTGCTGGCGCACAGCGCCAGCACCGTCATCGTCACGTCCACCGTCTCGCCCAGCAGCACCGTTTCGGGCTCGACGCGGCGGTCGGCGACGACGATGCACGGCCGGGCGACCTGCGTGCCGCGCGGCGTCGGCGACGGGACCGACGACGTCGGCCGGTCGGCGGCGCGCGCGGGGGCGACGGGGTGCGGAGGCGCGAGGGCCACGGCGGCGAGGAAGGCGGCGAGGGCGATGGAGGTGGCGGCGGCGGTTCGGGTGGGCACGGGCGGAGCCTTGGTGGTGGACGACGATGTCTGCATGTGACGATAGAACACGCGACCCGCCCGAAAAAGGACAGCGGCGAAGAAACGTGAGTCTCATGCCCTCCCCGCCCCCCCTGCACCACCGGTGCGGCCGAAGCAGGGGCCGGACGATCCTCGCGGGCAACGTCAGCCCGAGAGAGATCAACGAACATCCGCCGCCCCCAAGCATTGACCCAACCCGCCCCTTCCGCAATGCTTGGGCTTCCGACGCGCTCGTCGTCGCCGCTGACCGGCTCCCCCCGTTAGCGACCCTCGTCCCGCCCACCCCACGCCGCACCAAGCAAGGAAGCGAACCCGGTGAAGCGCCCCCCGGCCCGGCCGCGCGACACGCACGCTACGCGCGCCGCGCACGACACGTCCGCCGCCGCGTACTGGTCCCTCGACCCCAGCGCCCAGCTCGAGCGCCTCGCGACGACGGCGGCCGGCCTGAGCGCCGCCGAGTCGTCGCGCCGCCTGGCCAGCGGCGGCCCGAACACGCTCGTGTCGCACCGGCGCGCGAACGCGCTCACGCTGTTCCTGCGGCAGCTGCGCAGCCCGATGGTGCTGATCCTCCTGGCCGCCACCGCCGTCTCGGCCGCCGTTCACGAGCCCGTCGACGCTTCGATCATCGTCCTGATCATCATGGGCAGCGCCGGCCTGGGCTTCTACCAAGAGTACCGCGCCGAAAGCGGCGTCCGCGGGCTGCTCTCGCACGTCACGCTGACAACGACGGCGATGAGGGACGGCCGGAGCGTGCGGCTGCCGGCGGCCGACGTCGTGCCGGGCGACATCGTCCTGCTGTCCGCCGGCAGCCTCGTGCCGGCGGACGGGATCGTGATCGAGTCTTTGGACTGCACCGTGGACGAGGCGGCGCTGACCGGCGAGACGTTTCCGGTGCTCAAGGGCGCCGCGCCGGTGCCGGCCGACACGCCGCTGGCCGGCCGCACGAACGCCGTGTTCCTGGGCACGACCGTCCGCAGCGGCTCGGCCAAGGCCGTCGTCGTCGCCACGGGCGCCGCGACGGCGTTCGGCGGCATCGCAGCGCGGCTGGACGAGCGGGCGCCGGAGACGGACTTCGCGCGCGGCATCCGCCACTTCGGTCTGCTGCTCTCGCAGACGATGCTCGTGCTGGTCACGATCGTGTTCGCCATCAACGTCGCCCTCCACCGGCCGGCACTCGAGGCGCTGTTGTTCTCCGTGGCCCTGGCCGTCGGCCTGACGCCGCAGCTGCTGCCGGCGATCGTCAGCGTCAACGTCGCCAGCGGCGCGAAGCGCATGGCCGCCGCCGGGGTCATCGTGCGCCGCCTCGAGGCGATCCAGAACCTGGGCAGCATGGACGTGCTGTGCACGGACAAGACGGGCACGCTGACCGAGGGCACGGTGAACCTCGCCGGCGCCTGCGACGCAAGCGGACAGCCCTCCGATACCGTCGCCGCCGCGGCGTGGCAAAACGCCAAGCTCCAGACCGGACTGCCCAACCCGCTGGACGAGGCGATCCTCCAGAGCGCGCCGCCGGCCGCGGGCGACGCGGTCAAGCTCGGCGAGATCCCGTACGACTTCAGCCGCCGCCGGCTCAGCGTCGTCGTCGCCGCTTCCGGCAAGACGGCCGGCGCCGGCGGACGCATGATCACGAAGGGCGCGCTGGAGAGCGTGCTCGAGGTCTGCGCCGCCGTTCGGTCCGCCGGCGGGGCGACGGCGCCGCTCGACGCGGCGGCCCGGGCGGGCATCGACGCCCTGTTCACCGGCTGGAGCGGCCAGGGCTCGCGCGTCCTGGGACTGGCGAGCGCCGACGTGCCGGCCAAGCCGGCCTACACCCGGGACGACGAGCTGGGCATGGTGTTCGAGGGCTTCCTGCTGTTCGACGACCCGCCCAAGGCCGACGCCCGGGCCGTCCTGGACTCGCTGGAAGCGCTGGGCGTCGCGATCAAGATCATCACCGGCGACAACCGGCTCGTGGCGGCGCACGTCGCCGGCGCGGTCGGCATGGCGGCGACGCCCGTCGTCACCGGCGACGAGCTGGACCGGCTGCCGCACGCCGCCCTGCTGCGCATCGTCGACCGGACCGCGATTTTCGCCGAGGTCGACCCGAACCAGAAGGAACGCCTGATCCAGGCGCTCCGGCGGACCGGCCACGTGGTGGGCTACATGGGCGACGGCATCAACGACGCGCCGAGCCTGCACGCCGCCGACGTCGCGATCTCGGTGGACACCGCCGTGGACGTCGCGCGCGAGGCGGCCGACTTCGTGCTCCTCAAGCGCGACCTGAGCGTGCTGAGGCACGGCATCGAGCTCGGGCGGCAAACGTTCGCCAACACGCTCAAGTACATCTTCGTCACGACCAGCGCGAACTTCGGCAACATGTTCAGCATGGCGTTCGCGTCGCTGTTCCTGTCGTTCCTGCCGCTCCTGCCGGCGCAGATCCTCCTGAATAACTTTCTGACCGACATGCCGGCCCTGGCGATCGCCCGCGACCGCGTCGACCCGGAACTCGTGGCGCGGCCGCAGCACTGGGACGTCCGCTTCATCCGCAACTTCATGATCGTCTTCGGCCTGGTCAGCTCGGTCTTCGACGCCCTGACGTTCGGCCTGCTGATCGGCGTCCTGCACGCCGCCGCGCCGACGTTCCGCACCGGCTGGTTCATCGAGTCCGCGCTCACCGAGCTCGTGATCCTGCTCGTAATGCGCACCCGCCGTCCGTTCTTCCGCAGTCGGCCCGGCCGCGTGCTGCTCGGCGCCAGCCTCGCCGTCGCCGCCGTCGTCATCCTGCTGCCCTACTCGCCGCTCGCCGCCGACCTCGGCTTCGTGCCGCTGCCCGCCCCGCTGCTCGCGGCGTTGGCCGCGCTCACGACGCTCTACCTGGCGGCCAACGAGATCGCCAAGCGGCTGTTCTATGCCCGGCTCGGCGGGGCTCAGGCGCGATGACGGCCCCCTCCGCCGCCGGCGGCGCCGACGACGCGGGCGCACCCAACAAGACAAAGCCGCTGCGCGTCCTGCGCAACGCCGTGCTGCAGATCATTCTCCTCGGGCTGGCGGTTCATCTGATCGTGCCGCAGATCACGAGCCTCGAACATTCGCTCGCCGTCTTGCGCGCGATGAACCGCATGCTCGTCGGCCTGGCGGTCGCGGCGCAGATCGCCAGCTACGTCGGGACGGGCGACATGGTGCGCTCGCTCGCGGCCGTGGCCGGAAAGAAGGTCGGCGTCGCGCGCGGCGTGGCGGTGACGCTGGCGGCGTCGAGCGTCGGGACGGTCGGCGCCGGCGCCCTCGGCTACGCCGCGGCGACGTTCCACTGGCTCGCGCGCGACATCGGCGACGAGGCGGCCGGGCTGACCGCGGCGCTGACGCCGCTCCTGAACAACGCGGTCGTGCTCGGCGTCGCCGTCCTCGGTGTGGCGCTGCGCTTGGCGCGCTTCGGCGCGACGCCCGAACAAGCCGGCATGCTCGAGGTCACGCTGGGCATGCTCGTCGTCGCCGTGGCCGCCGTCGCCCTCGTCGCCCGGCGGCCGCTCAGCCTTGCGGATGCGCTCGACCGGCTGGCGGGCCGCGTCGCCGCCGCGCGCGGCCGGGTCCGCCCGCCCCACCGCATCCGATCGCTCGCCGCGCCGATCGTCGAGAACGCGCGCCGGCTGCGCCGCGGCGGCTGGCGGCGGCCGATGCTCGGGGCCGCGCTGAACATCGGCTTCGACATGCTCACCCTCTGGCTCTTGTTCGCGGCCAGCGGCCACGCGGTGAGCCCGGACGTCCTGTGCGTCGGCTACGGCCTGCCGATCCTGGTGGGCAAGGTCGGCCTGCTGCCGGGCGGCATCGGCGTCGTGGAGGCGTCGATGACGGCGATCTACGCCGGCCTCGGGGTGCCGGCGGGCGTCGTCGTCGTCGTCGTGCTCGGGTATCGGCTGCTGTCGTTCTGGCTGCCGCTCGCGATCGGCTTCCCGATGATCGGCGTGGTCGAGCGGGCGGGCGACGCCTGACCGCCAGCGGCCGGAATACAATGGCGATACCCAAGCCGATACCCCCGAGGAGCGCCCGATGGCCCCCGTCCCACCCTCGCCCGCCAGCCCCCGGTCCCCCCGCCGACCCGCCCTCGCCGGCCTCGGCGCGGTCACGGCGACCGGCGCGTTGAGCGACCGCACCGAGGCGGACCTCCTCACGAACGTCCGGTAGCTGGTCTTCGAGGGCCGGCGCTCGGGCGAGGGCTACTACGGCGCGGACGGCAGGACGATGATCTTCCAGAGCGAGCGCGAGCCGGGCAACCCCTTCTACCAGATCTACACCCTGGACCTCGAGACCGGCGAGAGCCGGCGCGTTTCGCCGGGCTGGGGCAAGACCACGTGCGGCTGGCTGGATCCGAACGGGCGCGAGGCGACCTTCGCCTCGACCCACGAGGACCCCGAGGCCAAGGCCAAGATGAAGGCCGAGAACGACTTCCGCGCCTCGGGCCAGACGCGGCGCTACAGCTGGGACTACGACGAGCACTTCGACATCTACCGCGTCACGCTGGGCGGCGACGAGTACACGAACCTCACCCACACCCGCGGCTACGACGCCGAGGACGCGATGTCGCCGGACGGCGCCCACATCGTTTTCGCCTCGAACCGCGAGGCGTGCAGCGCGACGTTGAGCGCGGACGAACAGAAGCGCTTCGACGAGGATCCGTCCTACATGATGGACCTGTATGTCATGGACGCGGACGGCTCGCACGTGATGCGCGTGACGGACGCCAAGGGGTATGACGGCGGCCCGTTCTTCAGCCCGGACGGGGCGCGGATTATCTGGCGGCACGTCAACGAGGCCGGCACGCTGGCCGAGATCTGGACGATGAAGGCGGACGGCACGGACAAGCGCCAGCTCACCACCTTCGGGGCGCTCAGCTGGGCGCCGCACTACCACCCCAGCGGCGACAACATCCTCTTCACGTCCAGCAAGCTCGGTTATGACAACTTCGAGATCTACATGGTCGACGCCGCCGGCGAGCGCGAGCCGGTGCGCGTCACGTTCGCGCCGGACGCCGACGTCCTGCCCGTCTTCTCGCCCGACGGCGCCACGCTGTCGTGGTCGAACAAGCGCCACACGGCCGGCGGCGAGTACCAGATCTTCGTGGCCGATTGGAACGACGCCCAGGCGCGCGCGCTCCTGGCTCGCAGCCCGAAGCGCGCGGCCACGAGCTGCGAAGCGTCGACCGGCGACGCGTCCGCCGCCTCGGCCGCCGCCGGCGCGCCGGGCGCCTCGGCCGCCGCCGCCATCGACGACACGACCGCCCCGCCCGACATGGCCGCCACGACCGCCGACGTCACCGCCGCCGACGCCAAGCTCCACGTCGTGCGCCTGGCGTCGACGGAGATGGACGGCCGCCAGACCGGCACGGCCGGCGAGCGCAAGGCCACGCGGTACGTCGCCGACGCCTTCGAGGCGATCGGGCTCACGCCGGCCGGCGACGACGGCTACTTCCAGCCGTTCGAGTTCACGTCGGGCGTGACGATCGACGGCGTGAACATGCTGGTCGCGCAGGGCGAGGGCGACGCCGAGACGGAGGCCGTGCTGGACAAGGACTTCCGGCCGCTGTCGTTCTCCAAGCCCGGCTCCGTCGGGTTCGGCGACGTCGTCTTCGCCGGCTACGGCCTGGATGCGCCGGCGGACGGCGACCAGGCGACGGGCGTCCAGGCGGGCGACGTGATCGTCGAGCTGGCGGGGGCGACGATCGAGAACATCTATGACTACACCAAGGTGCTCGACGCCCTGAAGATCGGGGATCCGATCGCCATGGTCATCCTGCGCGACGGCAAGCGCGTGACGCTCACCGTTACGCCGGGCTCGCGCGAGTAGCGTCCATCGTCGGCGGGCGCTTCACGGCGCCCGCTCCGACGCGCCGTGCGATTCGGCCCTTCGATCGGGCGATCGCGGCGGTCCCGTAAACATTTTGGCCGCGACGGTCGTCCAACCGAAGGGCGACCGCAACCCGCAACCCGCCGTCGTCCGCCTGCGTACGTCTCGGCCGGGCGTCGCACCAGATCGCCCGTGCCCGCCCTGCCCGCCCACCCACCCACCTACCCACCTACCACCCGCACGAGGATTGCCGCCATGCCTGCCCGACGTGTGCTCGCGCCCGTATTCCTAGCGCTGTCGATCGGCCTGTTGGCCGCATCGGGGACGCCCGCCGCCGCGCCCTTCAGCGCCGCGGCCGTCCGCGCCCAAGCCGCCCCCGAGGTCGTGGTGCCGCTCTACGGCACGACGCTGACCTTTCACACCGTGCCGCTGACGGCCGTCAACGCCGAGCTGGCGGACGCGACCGGCAAGAAGAAGGACGAGGGCATCGGCGTCGCCCGTGCGGACGGCGTCGCGAATGTCCAGTTCGTGCTCAGCGGCGAGGGCATCCAGCCGGGCGACATGCTCACGCTCTCGCGCAGCGGCGGCAAGCCGTTGCACATCGCGGTGCCTGCGCTCCACGCGGCGGCCGACACGGAGGGCGATCGGATCACCGGCCACGCCGCCCCCGGCGCATCCGTCGACATCGCGCTGACGCTCGGCAGCGCGACGCCGACCACGATCCAGCGCACCGTCACGGCCGACGCGGCCGGCGCGTTCGCGCTCGATCTGGCCGGCGAGGCCGACCTCAAAGCCGGCGCCGTCGACGGCACGGCCGGCTACACGAACGCCGACAACCAGCGCTTCGAGGTCTCGTTCAGCTCGCTGGGCGCAACCCTGACGCTGGGTGCGTACACGCTGCGCGGCCGGGCGAACGCCGGGACCAACGTGACGGCGGAGATCCGCCACGCGGACGGCACGACGCAGACGCTCGGGCCGACCACGACCACGGGCGCCGGCGCGTTCGCGATGTCGCTCTTCGGGCCGGGCCAGCAGGCACGGCCGATCGCCGCGGGCGACGCCGTCACGATCCGCACGGTTGGTGATCCCGTCCAGAACGAGGAGCGCACCGCGACGCTCACGCCTCTGTCCGTTGCCATCGACCCCTCCACGGACACGATCAGCGGCAGCGCCGCCGCGGACAGCGCGGTGCGCTTGCTGGCCGACGACATGGACGGCCAGCAGGCCGCGTTCGACGCCGCGAGCGACGGCGCCGGCATGTTCAGCGTTGTGACCGCCGGGCAAGCGGACCTCGGCGCCGGCTGGCGCGTGCGCGCCGTGGTCGACGCCGCCCCCGGGCTCCGGGAGCAGGCGGTGGCCGTGATCCGCCGGGTGCGGATCGGCGTGCGCTTCCCGGGCGGCCAAGGCCGTGCGGAGCCGGGCCAGGCGGTGACCGTCACGCTGCGGTCCAGCGCCGGCGCCGTGAAGTTCCGGCAGCCGAACTACGTGAACGACCAGGGCGACTACAACCTGTTCGGCGGCGGCGGCCCCGGCGGCGTCGCGCCCGAGCCCGGCGACAGCGTCGAGATCGCGTTCGTCGACGGCGACCCCGACGTGCTGCGGGTGCCGGAGATCTCGGCCCGCACGGACGTCGATGCGGACAAGATCTACGGCACGGCGCCGGCCGGCGCGACCGTGATCGTCCGCGTGAACACGGCCGGCGGCGCCAAGACGGTCACCGCCGTCAGCAACGCGTCCGGCCAGTACGAGGCGCTGCTATCCCCGACGGTCGACCTCGTCCGCCCGATGAACGGCTCGGTCTTCGTCAGCCCGACCGAGGGCGCCCAGTTCTACACGACGTGGGCGGCCATCCAGCTGACGGTGAACGGCGGCAACTCGTTCAACTCGAACTTCGTGACCGGCAACGGCCCGACGCTCCGCACGATCCGGGCGGAGGCGTACACGCCGGATGGCAAGCTGATCGGCCAGGCCAGCGGGACGGTGTTCGGCGACAATGCCTTCTTAGTGGTGCCCGGCGGCGGGGCGAACCCGCAGTTCATCCTCCAGTTGAACGACACGACGGGCGCCCGGATCGAGATGAAGCCGGGCGACAAGCTCAAGGTTACGGCCGGCGACGACGTGATCGAGCTGACGATCCCGCCGCTGGACGCGGTGGTCTTCGTCCAAACGGACACGGTCAACGGCCACACGCTGCCGAACGCGCCCGTCACGCTCCAGATCGCGGGCGACCCGACGGGCGGCATCGCCGTCTCGGCGGACACGACGGCCGACGCGGCGGGCAACTTCAGCCACAGCTTCGCGGGCGCGTGGGACGTGAAGTACGGCGACTTCGTGCTCCTGTCCACGCGGGTGGGCGGCGGGCACCAGGTCCTCAACACGACGATCGCCCCGGGGATGCTCGTCGACGCGGACCAAGGGTTCGTGCTGTCCTCGCTCGCGCCGAACGTCGAGGCCATCGTATCGCTCAAGCGCGGCGGCAAGACGGTCGCCAGCCAGGCGACGCGCACCGACGAGAGTGGCGGACTGATGGCGGCGCTGACGGACGCCGGCGGTGCGCCGATCACGCTGCAGACGGGCGATGTCCTGGCCGTGACCGCGGCCTCGCCGGGCGTCGAACCGTTGACGCTGACGATGCCCGACCTCACCGTCGAGGCCGATACCGCCACGGACGCGATCAGCGGCCGCGCCACGGCCGGCGGCTCGATGACGATGCTGGGCCTGGACGCGTACAGCCGGGCGGGGACCATCGGCCTCTATCAGGCGTGGCCCAGCGTCGAGGCGAACAGCACGTACCGCGCGGACTTCGTGCCGCACATCGACGTCCGGCCCGGCACGAGCGTGCTCGCGCTCTATCGCCCCGCCGCCGGCCACTACGTGGTGCGCACCCGCACGGTGCCGATTCTCAACGCCGAGCACAGCGGCCCGAACGCGTGCGGCTACGGTGAGCCGCGCAAGGACGTCGGGATCGACGTGGCCGACGGGATGAGCGGGCACGCTGCCGACGCCGCGACGAAGGCGCGCTTCGACGGGTACTTCAGCACGACGCTGCGCAACGCCGCCAAGAGCCTCTATGCCACGAAGGAAAACGACACCGAGATGGCCAAGCTGGGCGGCCCGACAGCCGACGTGCGCTTCGTCGCGCTCGACGTCCAGGTCGACTGGCAGCAGCGGCGCATCACCGGCCGCGGCCCGGCCGCGACGACGTTCTTCGTCCGACCGGCCGTCCCGTGCGCCCAGCAGGCGCCGCAGGGCGTCCTCAACGTCAACGTTCAGTTCGCCAACCCGCAGACCACCGGCGCGGACGGCTCGTTCCAGACGTTCCTGCCCGGCCAGATCGGTCAGCCCGGCACCGGCCTCGAGCTGGCCTACTACGCCCCGAACGAGCACCGCGTCTTCCGGACGATCTACCGTGCCCTGGCGCAGGTGTACATCCACGCCGACCGCGTCAGCGGCCGGGCGAACGCGCTCGACGGCGTCACCGTCATGGTCGCGGCGGCGGACGGCACGGAGCGCGCCCGCGCCACGGTCAAGGCGGACGGCGACGGCGCGTACGACGCCCGCCTCACCGACGCGGCCGGCAAGGCGCTGACGATCCAGCCGGGCGACGTCGTGACGGTCCAGACCGCCACCGAGTCCCCCAAGGTCACCATCGAGCCGCTGGCGTTCGACTGGTCGCCTGGCGTGAGCGAGATCGTCGGAAGCGCGCCGGCAGGACGGACGGTGGATCTCGTGCTGCGCGTGACGGGCGGCAGGACGTACACCATTCCGCTCACGGTCGATGCCGGCGGCACGTTCCGCTTCGGCGCCACGGACGTCCCGCCGCGCGCCGCGTGGTCGATGGCCGACGTGACGGGCGTGCGGATCGTGTTGCCGACGGCCGGCGGGCACCAGATCATCGACCAGACCGCCGACTTCGACGCGCCGCCCGGCCCCGGGCCGGACGAGCACGACGGCAGGACGGTGTACCTGCCGATCGGCTACAGCAACCGACGCGCGGCGGCGGTGCAGGCCAACGGCGCCGACGCGCCGGCGCGCCGAGTTGATCCGGTGCGCCGGGTCGATCCGGACGCCGCCCAACGTGCGTGGGGGATGGTGACGGCGCCGCTGCTGCGCGATGCGCGGGGCGACTGGGGGTTGGTGGAGGCGGGCGACGTGCGGTAACGCGTCGGGCGCAGGGTGCGATGCAGGGAATGCGCAGTGGGGCGCATGACCTGGAACAGTCAGGCTCGTTCATGACGAAGCCCGCATAGGTGCGGGCTCGGGACACAGTCGCGACGATGCATGGGCAAGGCGCGGCGCCAGCCCCGCCAGGGGCTTCGTCATGAACGAGCCAGGGGCCTCGGCCCGTGGGCGTCGGCCCCGGGGCGGCGGGGGCTGGCGTCGGCCTCTGGCGTCGGCGACGTGCGCTCACCCAAGGTCGCCCTGGCCCGCCCCCGCGCATCGTGCCAGAATGCGGCGCCCGTGCGTCAGAAGCCGCCTCGGGACGCCCGCGACGCCGCCTGCGAGGACACCCCGCGAGGACAGCCATGCCCACCCGCCCCCTTCGCACGACCCTCATCGGCCTGAACGCGTTCCTGGCCTTGACCGCGTTCGCCGGCGGCATCGGCCTTGCCTTCGGGTGGAACGCGCCGCCGCTAGAGATGCTCGCGCACTCCCCGTTCCACAGCTTCCTGGCGCCGTCGCTGGCCCTGTTCGTCGCCGTCGGCGGCAGCGCGCTGGCGGCGGCGGTGCTGGCGTGGCGCCGCGACGGGCGGACGGTGGCCGCCGCGGCGTTCGCGGCGGCGATGGTCCTGTGCTTCGAGGGCGTCGAGGTCTGGGTGATCGGCTCGCCGGCCGGCGTCGCGCGGAACCTACAGCTGTTTTATGTCGCGCTCGGGCTTGGGATCGCGGTGGCGGCGATGGCGCTGCGGCGGGCCCAACGGCCCGACGCCGACCGCTGACCTCTGACCGTTGACCGCTGACCGCTGACCGCTGACGGACCTCTTGGGCACACCGGTGTCGAAACCGCCCGCGGACGCCGCGTCTGTGGCCCCGCCCCTGCCTGCGGCGGCGACGGCTTCGACCGCGATCGCCCCGGAGGCGTTTGACGCGTACGTCGAGGTCTTCGTGCGGGCCTTCGCGTTCGGCCGCAGCTTCACGCACCCCTTCCTCGTCGCCGCGCCGGCGCCCGGCCTGTGGGTCCTCAGCGACGCCCCGCGCGGCGGGGCGAACCCGGACTGGCGGAGCGACGAGATCATCGCCTACCGCCTGGGCGCCCATGGCCTGACGCCCGCCGACGTAGACGCCGTCGTGCGCGCTCGGCCGCGCCCTCGGGTGGCGGTCGGGGTGATGCGGGAGATGGGGGAGGCGGACGGGCCGATCCGCTCGGCGTTCAAGGGGCTGGGGTATCGGCTGATCGCGACGGAGCCGTTCATGGTGCGGGGGTTGGAGGGCGATGGCCCAACGGGTGCTCCGATCGACCACCCGCCGGCGCCGCCCCGCCCGTTCACGATCGTGCGCGTGCGCGACGAGCCGACAGCCCGGCTGCTGGCCAAGGCGGCGCGGCGGCGGCAGATCCTGCCGGAGCACTTGAGCGCGGACCCGCCGCCGATGCGCAGCTACGTCGCGTTCGAGGGCCGGACGCCCGTCGGCTGGGTGAACAGCGTCGCCGTCGGCGACATGACGTGGTGCAGCAACCTCTTCGTGATCGCCCCCAAGCGCCGCCTGGGACTCGGCGGGGCGCTGATGCGGCGGATGCTCATCGACGACCGGGCGGCGGGGGCGCGTGCGAGCGTGCTGCTGGCGAGCCATACGGGGGCGCGGGTGTATCCGGGGGTGGGGTATGTGGGGGTTGGGGAGTTGTTGATCTTCGTGCCCGCGGCACGGCCGGGAAGAAGCGGCGGCGGCTAGAATCACGCCATGACCACCTCTACCAAGCCTCTGGGCATCAAGAACTACGGCCACATCCCGCACCTGCCCGGCAGCCGCATGGGCTCGGGCGATCACACGTGCGCCCCTGGCCAAGCTCGGATCGCGTGCGAGAAGGTCCGCGACCGGCACGACGAGATCCTTGTCCAAGAGAAGCTCGACGGCTCGAACGCCGGCATCGCGCGAGTGGACGGCCGCATCGTGGCGCTCTCGCGCAGCGGCTACGACGCGTGGTCGTCGCCGTATGAGCAGCACCATCACTTCGCGCGCTGGGTGGCCGAGCAGATCCCGCGCTTCCTCGAGGTGCTCGTCGACGGCGAGCGCCTGGTCGGCGAGTGGCTCATGCAGGCCCACGGCACACGGTACGCGCTACCGCACGAGCCGTTTGTCGCGTTCGACCTGATGGTGGGCACCGAGCGGACGCCGTACGATGACCTCGTCGCCCGCGTCGCGCCCGCCGACATCGTGTTGCCCAAGCTGATCCACCGCGGCGGGCCGCTGTCCATCGCATCTGCGATGGCGCTGCTGGGCGAGGGCGGCTTCCACGGCGCGCTCGACCCCGTGGAGGGCGCCGTCTGGCGCGTGGAGCGCAACGCCCTCATCGACCCCGGCAAGGGCGGGGCGCGCATGAGGGTCGTCGACTACCTCGTGAAGTACGTTCGGCCGGACAAGGTGGATGGGGTGTATCTGCCGGAGCTGAACGGGGGGGAGGCGGTGTGGAACTGGCGTCCGTGAGCGCGCGCTGTGTCGCTCGGTGGCGGTGGTCGTGGCGCCTGGGCGGATGGGCGGACGACGTAGGCTAGATCGCGGACGGATGTAGGCTAGATGCGGTGCGGGTCTAACCGAGATCGTCGTCGGGTCTAGGCTAGGGTTGGGGTGGATGTAGGCCGCGCCGCACGACCCGGCCCGCACGATTCAGTCTCGCCACGCCTCAGCCCCAACCGGCAACGCGTTCAGCTCCGACCGCGCCTCCCGCCAAGCTGGGTAGTGCGCGTCCAGCAGCGCGACGAAGCGTTCGCTGTGCGTCGGCTCGATGAGATGGAGGATCTCGTGGACGACGACATACTCCAGGAGGTCCTTCGGCTTTTTCACCAGTTCCGTGTTCAAGCGGATGGTCCCCGCCCGGTGGTTGCAGCTGCCCCATTTGGTCTTCATGCGCTGCAGGAAGTAGCGCGATACGGTCACGCCGAGCACAGCCTCCCACGTGCGGATGAGCGGCGGCACGGCCTGGTGCAGTAGCGACTTGTGCCACTCGTGCATGACCGCTTCGCGCGTCGCCACGTCGCTGCCAGGGCGCACGGTGAGCATGATCCGGCGGTGGCTGAGGCGCACCGAAGGCTTGGCGTCCATCTCGACCAGCGTCAGCAGGAAGCGTCGGCCCCAGAGGCGGTGGCTCTCCCTGGTGACGAATTGTCGGGGCGCTTCCCGCGCTTGGCCGCGGAGTTTGGCCTGCTGGTCACGAATCCAGCCCAGCTTGGAGATCGCATAGGCGCGCGCCACTTCGGGCCGCGTGTCCGTCGGCGCCACCAACGTCACCCGGCCCTGCGGCGGGTGGACGGACAGGTGGACGTGCTTGACGGCCTTGCGCGTGACCGCGATGGCGATCTCGCCCAGTTGAATGGTCTCGATGGTCTCGCTCATTCGTAGCCGGGCTGATGCTTCAGCAGTTCGAGCATGGCCTTCGTCGCGGCGCGATTGCGGCCGAGCAGCGGGAACAACGCGTTGAGGACCTGTGCCTCGCGCGGCTCATCGCCCCGCCAGCCCGCGGGCGCTCGCTCGCGCATCGTGCGGTCGATGTCCAGCGCCAGCGCGACGAGCGATGCCTCATCCGGCGGCCCATCCTCGGCCACGCGCGCGGTACCGTCGCCAGAAAGTGCGAGGATCGGCGCCAGGTTGCGGTAGATCACCGTGGCCGCCGGTCGATCGCGCAGGGCCGCCGGCACGTTATTCTGATCGCCCTTGGCTGCGAGCTGGCGCGCGAGGGCTTCCGCTTTGCGCAGGAATTCCTCGTAGGCCGCCGTATCGGCCCGGCTCTGCTGGATCAGGTCGTCGAGCAGGAGCGACATCCGCTCGTAGAAGCGCGGATCGGTGAGTTGGTCGCGGATGATCGTCTTGCGGACGTTGTTGATGATCCCTTCGGCGATCGCGTTCTTTGACAGCTTGCCGGCGGCGTTCAGCTTGCGGGCGATGGCGTCGTGGATGCCGGTCTCGACGATCAGCTCCATCAGCGACAGTTCGCCCAGCGCGCCTAGGTCCGCGGCGGGGTCCGCCTGGATGTAGGTGTTGAGGAGGTGGCGCATGTCGGCCTCGAAGGGCTTGATGTCCAGCTCTTCGCCCGAGTGCCGCTTGATGGACGCCCGGACCTCCGCGTAGAACGCCACCTCGCGCTCCAGCGCCTCCGTTTCGGCACCGGTGTACCCAGCTTCGGCGAGGTTCTGCGCGATGGCCGCGAAGGCGCGGGCGAACACCGCGACGGCCTTGTAGAACGCGATCCGCAGCGCCTCGGTCTCGCTGAGCGCGTTCGGGTCGGACGCGTTGCCGCAGAAAAGGTGGAGGAACTGCTCGACCTCGCGCGGCGGCAGCACGGGCTCGCACAGGTAGCGCAGCGCCTCGCGGGCTTCGTCGAGCTTCTTGCGGCCTTCGACGAGCCAGTTCTTCAGGTGGACGTTGTTCTCGCCGCCGCCGCCCTCGTCCGTGTCCAGTTCGTCCGAGCTGTAGACGGCGATGGCCTCCTGGACCTCGCCGAACAGCTCCTTGAAGTCGACGATGTGGCCGTAGTCTTTATCGTCGCCGTCGAGCCGGTTGGTGCGGCAGATGGCCTGGAACAGGTTGTGGTCGTGTAGCGCGTTGTCGAGGTAGATATAGGTGCAGCTCGGCGCGTCGAAACCGGTGAGCAGCTTGCTGACGACGATCAGGAGCTTCATGTTCGCCGGCTCTTCGATGAAGCGGCGCTTGGCCTCGTCCTCGTACTGCTTGGTGGTTTGGCCGTACTGCTTCAGCACGTGCTGGGTGTATGTGTCGAACTTGTAGCGCTCGTCGCTGTCGGCGGGATCGCGGGAGATGGCGTTGTGGTTCGGCTCGTAGGAGGTGATGATCCCGCAGTAGCGGCCGAAGCCGGTGTTCTGGAACAGGCGGAAGTAGTGGCAGGCGTCGTAGATGCTGGCGGCGACGAGGATGGCAGTGCCGCGGTCGTTGTTGAGGCGCGGCTTGAGGCTGAAGTCCTCGATGATGTCGGCGACGATGCGCTGCTTGCGCTCGCCGGCGCTCATCAGCTTCTCGAGCGTTGCCCAGGTCTTGCGGACGACGGCCTTCTGGAAGTTGTTCAGGCCGCTTGTCTTGTGCTCGAACCACGCGTCGATCGCCCCTTGCGAGGTGAGCCGCTGCGGCACGTCGCGGGCCTCGTACTTGAGGTCCAGGATGACGCCGTCAGCGACGCCCTCGTGGAACTTGTAGGTATGGATGTAGGTGCCGAAGACGTCGCGTGTGGTCTGCTTGTCCTTGCGCAGCAGGGGAGTGCCGGTGAAGCCGATGAAGATGGCGCCGGACAGCCAGCGCTTCATCTGCTTGTTCATGCCGCCGCCCTGGGTGCGGTGGCACTCGTCGACGAAGACGTAGAAGCGGCCCGTTACGGGGGGCGGATCGCCCTTGAGGTCGGACGAGTCGATCTTGTGGATGAGGGCGCACAGCAGGCGCGGCGTGGGCGCGGCAAGCTTGTCCAGGAGTTCGGCCCGCGAGGTGATGCGGGGCGAGGGCGAGTCCTGGCCGATGACGCCGGCGTTGGTCATCACGCCCTCGATCTGCTTGTCCAGCTCGTCGCGGTCGGTGATGACGAGGATGCGCGCCTCGGGGTCGTGCTCCAGCAGCCACTTGGCGATGAGCACCATCAGGATGCTCTTGCCGCTCCCCTGGGTGTGCCAGATGACGCCGCCCTCGCGCCGGGCGATGCGCGCCTGGGCGGCCTTGACGCCGCTGTATTGGTGCGGCCGGGGCACTTTCTTCTGGCCGGCGTCAAAGATCATGAAGTGGCGGATGAGGTCGAGCAGCCGGTCCTTGTTGCACAGCTGCGCCAGCGGCCGGTCCAGCAGCGCCCCGGCGCCGCCGCCGGCCGCGCCGTCCGGCGCCTCGTCCTGCCACTGCACGAAGAACTGCTCCGGCGTGCCGGTGGTGCCGTAGCGCAGGCCCTGCGCGTCGTTGCCGGCCAGGACGAGTTGGACGGTGCTGAAGAAGCCCTTGTGGAAGATCTCTTCCTGGTTGGTGATGAGCTGCCGCACGCCGTCGGCCAGCTCCACGGAGCTGCGCTTGAGCTCGATCACGGCAATGGCGATGCCGTTAATATAGAGGACGATGTCGGGCCGCCGCTCGTGCGATCCGGTGGCGTCGGCCTTGAGCGTTACCTCCTCGGCCAGCGCGAAGTCGTTGCGCTCCGGTCGCTCCCAGTCGATCAGGTGCACCGTCTCGTGCGCCTGGCCCGCCGCGATCTGCACGGGCACGCCGTAGCGCAGGAGCTGGTAGGTGCGCAGGTTGGCCTGGTAGAGCGTGA
>JBDTSC010000012.1:0-27011 GCA_039931375.1 Ardenticatenales bacterium | reverse complement strand
TCCGTGCAGGACTTCAGCTGCGCGACCGCGGCTTCCTTGCACGTCGCCTCGTCACCGCCGCCCTTCACGCAGTCCTGGTAGCCCTGGCGGGCCTTGGTGGCGCAGTCCTTCGCGCAGGCGTTGTCCGCGGCCGGCGGCGTCACCGTGCCGCGGCATCCTTCGCGGCACTTCTGGACGGCCTCGCGGGCGGCGGCGGCGCAGCGCTCCGCTGGGCGGCCAGCGGCGACGCAGCGGTCGTACGCGGCCCGCCCGCGCTCCGCGCAGCGCGTGGCGCACTGCGCCGGCGAGGGCTTCACGGGATCCGTGTTCTGCGCATGGGTGGCGGACGGCGCGAGCGCCGCCATGAACGCCAGCAGGCCGACGACGGCGCCGACGACGGCAAGCTTCGCGTAGCGGCCAATCAAACCTCGAAGATCCATCGGACAACTCCTTTGTCGCGGTTCGTTCGTCGGGCCGGCGCCGCAACGGCTGCCACTTCTCGCCCGATCTGGTGCAACCAACGCCGCGCCCGGCGCCGAGGTTAGAAGCGAACGCGAAACGCCCCGCGCCGGCCGTACGTCCGGTCGATGAGACGGACCATCGCCATCGTCAACGCGGGCGTCGGCGCACGTAGGTGTACGCGAACGGCAGGTAGATGCGCGCGGTTCGGCCCGACGCCACCGTCGCCAGCGGCGGGCTGACGGCCGACGTCGGCGGCGCGGCGCTCGACGGCGACGGGCTGGCCGAGGACCCGGAGGTTGCCGTCGAGCCGGGCGCTGGACCGGTCGGCGCGGCGCTCGGCGGCGCGGTCGATGTCCCCGGCGGCCGGTCCGCCGTCGGCGTCGGCGCAACGGATGGCGTGGCTTCGATCGTGGCGTCCGGTGTGTCCGTCGCGGTCGGCTCGACGGGCAGGACGACGGTCGGCACGTGCGGCGGCAACGTCGGCTCGTCGGTGGCCGTTTCCGTGGGCGGGACCTCCGTCGCGGTTGGCCCGGAAGGGGCGGACGGCGTCGCCTCGGGCGTCGGGGACGGGGTCGGCGAAACGGGCGACGGCGTCGATCCGGGCGGAGCGGTCGGCGGTGCGGCCGGGCCGCGCTCCAGCGTGACGACCTGCGCATCGCCCTTCCCCGGTGCGTCGAGCGGGTACAGGGCCAACAACCGAACGCCGTCGGCGCCGAGGGGCGCGCTGAACGTGACGGACGATGCGGTGGTCTCTCCGGCCGCGACGTCGCGCGTGGGCGCGTCGAGGGCATACCCCAGGCCGTCCGTGGAAAACGAGAGCTTCTGGACGATTCGCCCGCCGCGCAGCGCGCCGTCCGGGACGCTGTCGACGCGCGCGCCGCCGAACCGGGCCGTCACCTCGAACGCGACGTCGAACGCGATGGGCTGGCCGGCGCCAAAGCCGAGCGCCGCGGCGTCCGCCTGGAGCACGATCAGCCGCCGGTTCACGTCGACATCCGCGTCGCCGACGACGGTCGGGCTCGCGCCACGGGCGTCCGTTCGGATCGTCTGCAACGACCCGGTCATGGCGGCGCCCGCCCCGTCCGCGGCGGATCGGTCGTCGATCGTCAGGACGTCGTCGATCGCTCCGTCCCCGTTCCGGTCGATCGACGCCTCGACGGTCACGTCGTATGGGGCGAGCGTCGGACTGTCCAGCACGAGCGCCAGATCGATGCGCCGCGCCGCGCCGGCACCGACAACGCGGGCGCCGGCGAGCACGACGTCGAACGCGCGGGCGGTTCCCGCGTCCAACGGATCGGCGCCGAGGTACGCGAACCACTCCGCTGGGCCGGCCTGTGCGCCGCTGTTCGTGAGGGGAATGTCCACGCGGCTGGCGTTCTGTGGGACGGTCACAACGTCGGGCGCGGCGAGGTCTGACGCGCCGCGCAGGAACGTCCAGATGGGCGCGCGCAGGACGTCGCCGTCCGCGCGCGGGAGCCCGTTGCCGTCCAGCTCGCGCGCCACGAGGTAGGCGTCGCGATCGGCCGCCTCGAGCCGGTGGTCGCCGTTCATCGCCGATGCGCCGCCGCGCAGGTCGTACGCATCGAGCTCGCTCGGGATGATCTCGGCCAGAAGGCGCGACCGCGCGGTGTCGTTCGGGCCGACCTCGAGCACGGGGTCCGCCGCCGCGAAGCGCAGGCCCGTCGTCGCCTCGCCATCGCCGGACCACTCGACGGACAGCGCAAAGCGGCGCGATGTGCCGGCCAGGTTCCGCAGCGTGAACAGCGCGTCGCCCGACCAGTTCCGGTCGGCGGCCCGTACGCCGAACGTGAGGGCGGTGCCGCTCGAAGGCCGGAGCACGGCGCTCGCGCGCACGGCGGGCGGCAGGGACACCCGCCCCGCGCCGCGGCGGGCGAACGGCGCGCTGCCGGTCTCGCGCGCGTCGGCGCGCTTCACGTCCGTGAACGCGGTGGACATCAGGATCGCGCGGACATCCTCGGGGCCGACGGCAACGCCTGATCGCACGTCGCCGCCGACCAACGGATGGCCGGTACGCGAGAGGGCGTCGATCAGGACGGCGGCGGCGCCCGCGACCATCGGCGAGGCCATGGACGTGCCGGACAGCGTCGCGGCTCGGTTGCCGCTGCCGATGGCCGGCGCGACGATGCCGCTGCCCGGCGCGGCGATGTCGGGCTTGAAGCGCCCGTCTCGGGTGATGCCGCGGCTCGAAAACGATGAGACTGTGTCGATGAGCGACCGCCGCGGGAAGCGCCCGTTGAACGAACCGTCCAGCCGCACCTCGACCGTGGCGCCGAGCCGGAGCGCGCTGTGCAGCCGCGCGCCGTCCGCCGCCGCGATCATGTACGCCGGAATGCCGAGCGCGCCGCCGTCCGTGCCCATCGGCACGAGCCCGCCGCCGTTGTCGACGACGACGGCGGCCACCGCGCCGTCCGCCATGGCGCGGGCGATCTTGTCGCGGAACGCGCAGTCGCCGCGCACGAGCACGGCCACGCGGCCCGCCGCGTTGCCCTCGGCCACATCACCGGCGCACGCGCGGCCGTACCAAACGGCCGGCGCCTGCAGCGTGCCGATGCCGGCCATCCGCGCGCCGAGGCTCGGATGGGACTCGATCGCCTCGATGTCCGTCACCACACCGTCCACGATCGACTGGACCCGATCGCCCAGCTGGCCCGGGCCGACGGTGCTGGCCGCGGCGATCGCGCTCGTCGCGTCGCCAGGGCCGCCCGTCACGAACGCGATGTCGCCGTCGTTGCCGGCGGCGCCGACGACGACGATGCCCGCGTCGACCGCCTGGTCGATCACCGCGTTCTCGAACGCCGACGACGAGGCCCACGCCGAGCCCAGGCTGAGGTTGAGAACGTCGATGTCCGCCGCCGTGCCCGGCACCGCATGGCCGATCTTCGCTTCGACCGCCCACTCGATCGCGTCGTACGCCAGGTTCGTGCTGCCGTTCGCGCCGAACACCTTCAGCGCCACCAACCGCGCGCCGGGCGCGACGCCGCCGTGGAAGCCGCTCCACGCGTTGCCCGCGGCGATCCCCGCGACGTGCGTGCCGTGTCCGTTCTCATCGACCGGGTCGTCGTCCGGCGCGGCCGGTCCGCTGCCCGCGTACGTCGAGCCGGCAAAGTCATAGCCGCCGATCACCTTGGCCGTCGGAAACGTACCCCGCTCGACCTTGGCGTGATCGTCCGCGCCGTACGCGCCGCTCGTGCCGGGTCCGCCGAACGCGGCGTGGAAGTAGTCGATGCCGGTGTCGATCACGCCGATCGTCACGTTCCGCCCGTCGTAGCCCAGCGATGCCGCCACCTGATCCGCGCCGATGTGCGGCACGGCGTTCGCCAGCGCGAGCCGCATCTCCGGCGCCGGCATGAGGGAAGTGACGCCCGGCCAGCCGGCCATCGCATCGATGTCGTCACGGCGGGCGGCGACCAGGAAGCCGTTCTGGAGCGTCTCGTAGCGGCTGATGATCGGTACACCGCGTGCGGCCAGCGATGCGAGCACGCCCGCCTGGGCGTCATCCACCGCGGCGTACGCGGCGTCCATCCTGCGGGCGTGTTCGCGCGCCGCCGCGGCCGTCGTCGTGGTCGCGGCACCGACCTGTGCGACCGAGTATGCGGCGGATGCGCCGCCGAACGGACCCAATGCCATCGCCGTGGCCGTGCGCTCCGATGCGCGCAGGCGGTGATAGGCGCCGTCTCCGTCCAACACGACGATCACGTCGCGGCGCGCGGTCGGATCCGCCGCCGCCCAGCCGCTCGTGCCGAGCAACCGCGTGTCGACATCCGCGGGTCCGCGCGCGGCGAGGGACGGCGCTTGGGCGCCGCACAGGACGATGCCGCCGGCGACCCACGCGGCGAACCACCGCGCGCGTTGCGGGCGACGCGGGCGGTGCAGGCGGATCGGACTACGCTTCGTGCGCATGGACTCGCGGGGAACCATCACGGAAAGGTTAGACGCACCGCGGCCGGATCGGGTGCTGCCGATATGAGCGAACCGCGGACGGCGACCGCCCGCTCGCCGGCTATGCGCTCCCGGGCGCGGCGGCCTCCGGGCGATCGCCGGTGTCCAGACGCCGAACGGCAAGCGCGGCGCCCTCGACCAGCCGACGTGCGCTCAGCCCCTCGCCGACCGCGCGCTCCATCCAGAGCGCCGGCGTCACGCTGCCGATGGCGCAGATGCGCAGCGTTTCGGCGGCCAGGTCGCGGCCCGCCAGGTGCCGTCGGATCTGATGGCTGATCATGTGGCCGATCGCGTAGTTCGGAAGGTAGAGCGGGTAGCTGATCATGTGCTGGTAGGCCGCCAGCAGCGCGTACGGATCCGGACCGAAGTCGGCGGCAAAGTGCCGCGCCCAGAGATCGTCGGCCAACCCGAGGACGGTGTCACGCAGCGCGTTTGCGTCCGCGTCCGGATGCGCGTACAGCCAGCGCCAGGCCCGCAGCTCGAGCAGCGCCGGGCCGGCGATCTGGATCGCGGACAGCGCCGACTCCAACGTCGTGGCCGCATCGACCACGGCGGGATCGACGTCCGGGGCGACGCCGAGCACGCGCCGCGCCTCGGCTTGAAACAAGAACGCGAACGCCTCGCTGCACGCGGTGTTCGGGACGCCGCGCAGCGCCGGCCGTGGCACGCGGTGCAGGCTGGTCAGCTGCTCGATGTTGTGCCCGAGCTCGTGCATCGCGATGTCAAACCCGGCCCAGCCGATCTGCCCGTTGCGGCCGTTCGTGCGCAGCCACGCCGCGTACTCGGGTCGCCCGGGCGAGACGGCATGGCCGGCGCCGCGCGCCACCTCGACGCGCACCCGCTCGCCCAGGAAGGATGCGTCGGCCGGCGCAAACCCGAGGGATTCCAGGACGCTGGGCAGCGCCGCCTCGAACGCGGCGGCCGTCGGGAAGCGCGCGGCGACCGCCGCGTCCAGGACGTCCGCGTCCGCGCTGGGCAGCGCGGCGTCGAAATAGATGTCGAACGCTTCGAGCGGCCGTCCGAGCCGGCGGCGAAGCCACCCGTTGATCTCGGATCGTTCCGGTGCGTCGAGCAGCTGGACCAGCAGGTCCTCGACCTCGTGTTCGTCGATCTCGCGATCCCGGGCGCAGGCGCGTGTGATCGCGTTCGGGGCGTCGGGTTCGAAAGCGTCCAGGGCACGGGCGGCACGGAATTGGGCCAGCCAGTGTTCGTAGCGCTCCGGCCCGTACTGCTCCTCCGCCGTCACCGGCTCTCCGGCGATCGTGTTCGCCGCCGCGTCCCACGGCCCCGCCTCGCCGTCCCCGATCTGTCCGCGGGGCACCGTGCCATCCGTGTGCCGGCGCATGACCCACGCCAGCGCGCGCATTCGCGCCACGCCGACCTGGGGATCCGCCGCTCGGTAGCCGTCGCGGATCGCCTCGCGGATCAGCCAGTGCGCTACAAGGGCGCGGCCCGGCTCGAACCACCGCTGGCCGCTCGCGTCGATCAGGTTGTCCACGCGGATGTGGTGGCTGCTGACGAACGTCTCGGCGGCGTGGTACGTGTCGCGCAGAACCCGCAGGAGCGCTTCGGGCACGCGCGCACCGAACCGCCCCGCTACGCGCGCCTCGACCCAGCGATCGACGGACCACGTTGGGCCGTCCGCCAACAGAATTGGGAGGGTCGGCGGCGCAAAATGGAGCAGCGCGACGAACGCAACGCCTTGCTTGAACCACTGATCGGCCAGGTCCGGCGCCGGCTCGAAGACGGCGGCGAGGTCGTCGATCACAGGGGCTGGCGGCACGTCCAGGTCGGACCAGCGCCGCAGCCCGCGGCGGATCTCGTACAGGTGGCCGTCCACCTGCGAGACGATCGACTCGAGGCGATCGAGGAGGCGGGCTCGATCACCCGCCTCCTCGACATAATGCATTGCGCAGAACGCGATGAACGCCTCGTCGTCCCCGTCGTCGCTCCGCCAGCGATCCGCGACGCGCGCGACGCCGGCCGCGGCGGACGCCCGCGCCGTCTCGCCGCAGCGCGCAACGATGCGGTCGACGGCGGCGTCGCACGACACCGTGCCGATGAACGGCAGGTGGATCGTGTCGCCCGTGGTCCTCACGGGCGACGACCCCGCACCGGTGTGCCTATCCGGCCAGCGCTCACAGCAATCCGCTCACTCCGCCCGTTCGCCAACGGCCTACTGGCTCGCCATGGCCTCGATGTCGAAGATCAGGGTCGCGTTCGGCGGGATCCCGGGTCGACCGCTTTCGCCGTACGCGAGGGCAGGCGGGATCACGAGGATGCGGCGACCGCCGACCTTCATGCCCGGGATGCCCTGTAGCCAGCCGTCGATGAGGCCGCCCGTCAGGTTCGTCGCCAACGGCTGGCCTCCCGGCTTGCAGGACGAGTCGAACGACGACCCGTCCTCGAAGAAGCCCGCGTAGTTCACGGCGGTCGACATGCCGACCGCCACCTCGGCGCCCGTGCCGACGACGAGATCCTTCATCTTCATCCCGCCCGCCATCTCCGTGAAGTCACCCGAAGTGACATCCGGCATGGTCGGCGTGGACGCGCAAAGCTGGCTGACGGGCATGGCCGGCGGGGCCGCCTGGCCGGCGTCCGCCGCGCCGCCCTGTGCGGCGCCCGCGTCGTCGGCCGGGGCGTTCACGGCCGCAGCATCGCCGGCGGGTGCGTTCACCGCGGCGGGATCACCGGCCGGAGCCTCTGTCGTCGGGCCGCACGCGATCGCGCTGAGCGGCAGGAGGGCGGCGCAGGCGAGCGCCGCCAGCAGGGTGCGATTCATGGATGTTCACTTTCTTGCGAGGAATTGCGTGGGGTGAAACGTTGATCCGCGCGTCCCGCTTCAGCGGATTGCGTACGCGGATCGAGCTATGCTAGGGCGGGCCGGCGTCCCCGGTCAACCTTCCGCGACGACGACGACATGCGGATGTGCGCCGCCAGGAGCGAACCGTTTGACGAACCCAATCTCCATCGACGGCGTGGACGATCCGCGCATCGAGGACTACCGCCACGTCCGCGACCGCGATCTCCTGGGTCAGGATGGTCGTCCCGGACTGTTCATCGGCGAGCAGCGCCTGATCGTCGAGCGGATGCTCGCGCGGCCAGGGCGGACGAAGTCCGTCCTCGTGCTCCCGTCCCGTCTGGACGCCATCGGCCCGCTCGTGCCGGACGACGTGCCGCTCTACGTCGCGCCGGAGCCCGTGATGCGAGGGATCGTCGGCTTCGACATCCACCGCGGCGTGCTGGCAGTCGGCTTCCGGGCGCCCGATCGGGAGCATACGCTGCTGGCCGCACTGCCGGCGCCGTCCGATGCGCCGTCCGATTTGGCATCCGATGCGCCGCTGACGCTCCTGGTGTGCGAGGACATCACGCATCACGACAACCTGGGCATGCTGTTTCGCGACGCCGCGGCGTTCGGTGTTGACGCTGTCGTCCTCAGTCCAACCTGCCACGACCCGCTCTACCGGCGCTGCTTGCGGATGTCGATCGGCCATGCGCTCGACGTTCCGTGGGCGCGTTCGGACGATTGGGCGGCCGATCTCGCCGCGCTGCGGACGCGCTGGGGCTGCACCCTCATCGCCGCCGCGACCGGCCCGGGCAGCGTGCCCCTGGACGAGGCGGACCGGCCGGCCCGTCTGGCGCTTCTCGTCGGCACCGAGCACAGCGGCCTCAGCTCGGCCGCGCTCTCCGCCAGCGACGTGCGTGTGCGCGTGCCGATGCGCGCGGGAGTCGACTCGCTGAACGTCGCCGTCGCGGCGGCGGTGTGCCTGCACCGGCTCAGTCGGGGCGATCGTCACTAGAATTGTCGGCGACGGCGAGGACGCCCTCCGTTCGCTGATCCAGCATTCCTGTTGCCACATCGAACCACGATGTTCTATGTTGTAGCGTAGGGCGCACGGTCGCCCGCCTCTCTTCTACCGACCGCGATCTCACCCAAGGCACGACCGACCATGCAAGACGACGCCACGCGCGCCGAGACCGTTCGCAAAGTCCTGTTGGTGATCTTCGTCATCGGCCCGATGGTGGCCACGGTCTACGCGATCTATGCGCTGTGGCAGCGATGGGTTACGCCGCTCGACGTCGGACTGCTCGTCGGCGGCTGGGTGGTTACCGGGCTCGGCATCACGGTCGGGTTCCACCGCATGTTGACCCATCGGGGTTTTGAGGCGCCGGAGTGGGTTCGCGCCTTCTGGCTGGCGCTCGGATCGATGGCCGTCGAGGGCGGCGCGCTGGACTGGGCGTCCACCCATGCGCAGCACCACGTCCACTCCGATAAGGAGGGCGACCCCCACAGCCCCCTCGAAGGGTTCTGGCACGCCCACGTTGGCTGGATGTGGAGTGGGTTCGGCGGCCATCCCGAACGCTACGCGCCGCAGCTGCTCGAGGATCCGCTGGTTCTCTGGTTCGAGCGCACGTTCATCGTCTGGGTCGGCGTCAGCCTGGTGGTGCCGTTCGTCATCGGCGGCGTCGCGGGCGGGCCGGCCGGCGTGGCGTGGTCGTGGTCGGCGGCGGCGATGGCCCTGGTGTGGGGCGGCTTCGTGCGGATCTTCGTGACGCATCACATCACGTGGAGCGTGAACTCCGTGTGCCACGTGTTCGGCGGGCGGATGTTCGAAACCAAGGACGTCAGCCGCAACAACTGGCTCGTCGGCTTCCTCGCATTCGGCGAGGGCTGGCACAACAACCACCACGCGTTCCCGCGCTCAGCCTTCCACGGTCTGCGCTGGTGGCAGATCGACGTATCCGGCTACGTAATCCGGGCGATGGAGTCGGTAGGCCTCGTCCACGACGTCTACCGCGTGCCGCGCGCGCGCCAGGAACTGCGGCGCACCGGCGCCGGCCGGCTGGCCCATCCGGGCCTCGAGGGGGACCGCGCCCGGGCGTGGGCGGAAGAGCACGACGTCGTGCCGTCCGCCCAACCCAAACCGATGGGCTAGCGGGCGTCGGTCGGGCCGCTAGCGCCCCGCGACGGTCCAACGAGGCGCCGGACGCCCGATCCAGGCGGCCGCCGCGACGACCATCGCGCTGAGCGCGAACGCCGCGGCCACCATCCACACCACCCGCGGATCCGCGGGCCGGATCGCCAACCAGAACCGGTCGATCGCGAGCGTGCCGGCGTTCCGGTGCAGCGTCGTCGGCGCGGCTAGGACGCCGCTGGCCGCAGCGTACCCGCCCGCCACCACGAGGGCGGCGACGCCGGCGATCAGGGCGTCGACAGCGGACAGCCGAAATCGCGGCTGCGCGCGCACCCGCACCATCGTGCGGGCCACGAAGTCGGCGGGCAAAGGCGCGAGCGTCCAGTGGGCGAGGGCGTCGTCGAGGTCGGCGGCGCGGAGCGCGTGCGGCGGTTGGGCTTCGTCGTGCATCGTCATCCCCTTCATCGCGCCGTACCCAGATCGGCCAACCGCCGCCGCAGCTGGCCGCGGCCGCGGTGGATGCCCGTCTTGACCGTGCCGATCGGCAGGCCGGTGACGCCCGCGATCTCGTCGTACGACAGGTCGTCGAAGTGGCGCAGCGTCAACAGCAGGCGGTATCCGCTCGGCAGCTCGTCCACCGCGGCCCGCACCGCCGTGGCCAGCTGCGCCCGCCCGATCGCGTCATCCAGCGAGCCGCCGTCGTCCGTCCACGCGTCCGCCGCATCGTCTTCGTCCGTGTCGAACCACGCGATGTCCCGGCGGAGTCGGGGCAGCCGGTCGTAGCACACGTTCATCGCGATCCGGTACAACCACGTGCGCAGCTGCGCGTCCGCGCGAAACGCGCTCAACGCCCGCCACGCGCGCACGAACGTCTCTTGCGCGGCATCCTCCGCCTCGTGCGCGTCGCCGAGCGTGGCGCACGCCAGGTTGTGGACGTACCGGCCGTGGCGCCGCACGATCGACTCGAACGCGTCATGGTCGCCGGCGGCCGCGAGGGCGGCGAGATCTCCGTCGCTCGCGATCCGAGGCGCGACGCTGCGAGGCGCGAGCGGCCACGCGGCGCCAGCGGACAGGCTTGAGGCGGTCATCGCGCGTTCCTCGGTGCGTGCCGGCGAGAGGTCGTCCGCGCGGCACAGTCGGTTCAAATCGTCTCGCGTTCCAACCTATCGGACCGGCGCGGGGCGGGAAAAGTTGCGCCCGGTCCGTTACGAAACTTTTCCACGGCGTGCCGGTCCAAGCAAGTGACCCCGCCCGCCGATCGGCAGGCAATCCGCAGGAGGAACGTTCATGCGCCTACGCACATGGTTGGTCGGACTCGTCGTCGTCGCGCTGCTGGCGACGGCGGCCGCCCTCGGCGTCGCGGGCGTCGTCGCCTCGCGCGACGGCTGGTTGCAAGGGCTGCGCGATCTATCGTTCGGCGGGAGCGACGAGTTCCGCCAAAACGGGCCAGCCTTCCACGAATCGTACACCGTGCGGGCACCGCTGACCGTCGACGTGCAGATCGACGACGGTGACGTGCGGATCGCCCGCGGCGGCGTGATGGCGACGGTCGTCGTCACGCCGACCGCCCGATCGTCCAGCGCCGAGGGCGCGGCGGCGGCGGTCGCGTCCATCCAACCCATGATCACGTACGACGGCGGCGTGCTGACCGTGGCGTGGCACGGGGACGCGAACCCGCGGCCGCGGCGCGCGGATGGCCGCGGCGTCGTCGTGGTGATCACGATCCCGCCGTCCGTGACGACGACGCTGTCCGTGCAGACGCGTTCGGGTGATGTCGCCGTGAACGGTGTGCGGGGTTCGGTGACGGCGGCCACAGCGTTCGGCGACCTGAACCTCGTGGATCTGGCCGGCGCGGTCAAGGCGACCACGTCGGGCGGCGACATTGTCGCGAGCGGGATCGAAGCGGGGGATGCCGCCGTGGATCTGCACACGGAGTTCGGCGACATGCGGCTCGGCGCGATCCACGCCGCGAGCATCAACGCCGAGACGTCCGGCGGCAACATCTCGGCGATCGACACGACGGCCACCGGCGTCGGTGGCATCGTGGTCCGCACGCAGTTCGGCGACGTAGAGCTGAGCGGCACGTCGGGCGATCCGACGACCGTGGCGACGGACGGCGGCAACGTGCGCGTGACGGCGCGGGCGCTCCCTGGGGCGCTCACGGCCACGAGCAAGTTCGGCGACGTCGACGTCACCCTGCCGCACGGCGCCGGCGCCGAGGCGTCCGTCCTGACACGTTTCGGGTCGCTGATCGCGCCGTTCGTCCAAGGCAACGTGGAAGATCGCGATCACAGCAAGCCACAGACCGGCCGAATCGGCGCCGGCGGGCCGCGGGTGACGCTCGAGACGGACGGCGGCGACGCCCGTCTCTTCGTCGCCCCGGCGACCCGCTAGCTCGCGATCCGCTCGCGGTCCGCTCGCGATCGCACGCCTTTCCGCACAGCCGGGTCGGCTCATCCTGCAGGCCCGTTTCGCTCGCAATCCACGCGAATCCCTTCCATCCAGGAGCTGTCCCCATGCGCGATGCACTCGAGTTCGTCCTGCCCGCCACGTTCGGCTTGTTGTTCTTTGGCGTGTTCTTCGGCTTCCTCGGCTGGCTGCGCTGGATGCGCTTTCGCGAGATGCTCGCCCTGGCGGACCGGGGCTACCTGCCCGCCGATGCGCCGAACGGCACGAACCGGATGCTGCGTTGGTCGCTCATCCTGATCGCCATCGGCCTGGCCCTGTCGTGCGGCATCCTGCCCGTGGCGTTCGACAGCGTCCACGCCTTCCCCGCGCTCATCCCGGGGCTGACGATGCTGTTCGTCGGCCTCGCGTTCCTGCTCTACTGGCTGTTGACGGGCGGTCGGGATCTCCTGGCGGCGCGCGGCAACTCGCTGCCGATCATCCGCCCGCGCCCACCCGCCGCGTTCGCCCCGTCGGGTCCGTCCGGTGATGTGGCGTTCTCGGCCGCCGACGACGGGCCGCGCGCGGACGCGAACGGTCTGGACGACGACATGCCCGCTGGCGGCGAGGACGGTGAAAGGACGGACGATCGCCCGATGCGGTAGCGCCGGCTCGACCGCCGCGCACGCTCGCCGTACCCTACGGACGTCCAACCCGCCGACCTGCGAGTTTGTCGGGTTCGCGCTGCCCAAGGACGTCCCAGACATGCCCCATCGACCCACCGCCCTATCCGGCGCGCTGGCCGCGGCTCTAGCACAAGCCGCGGTCGGCGCGGCGGCGCTGGCCACGTTCGCCGGCCTGTTCGGCCGCTGGCTGCCGCTGTTGGACCTTGCCAGCCACTTTCGGATGTACGGGCTGCTGACCCTGACCCCCGGGCTCGCGCTCGCCGTACGTCGGCGGCAACTGGCCTGGACCGTTGCGATCGGCGTGCCGTGGCTGATCAGCGCGTACAGCGTCGCCCGGCTGTGGGCGCCGCCGCTGGCAGCGCGCTCCGCCGCCGTGCTCGCCGAGCCGAACGCGGCGGACGACGCACCGGACCCGGGACCGGGGTCGATCGCCACGGACGGCCTCCGCATCGTCGTGTTCAACGTCTGGGGCGTGAACCCGACGCCCGAGCGCATCGCCCCGTACCTCGCCGCCAGCGACGCGGACGTCGCCGTTCTCATCGAGCTGCGGCCGCCGCTGGCCGCGCGCCTGGCCGCCGACCCCGGGTGGCCGTTCGACGCGATCACGACCGCGCCGCGCGACGACTTCTTCGGCGTCGGCGTTTACGTGCGGCGGGACGCAGCGTCGCGCGGGTTGCGTGTGACGGACGCGATCACGGACGTGCTGCGGCCTGACGACGAGCGTCAGCGGCCGTACGCCAGGGCGACGCTGCACTGGGCGGGTCGTTCCGCGACGCTGGTAGCCGCGCACCCACCACCGCCGATGGGCGCCGCGATGACGCGCGAGCGCGACGCGGCGCTGGCGGCGGCGTCGTCCATCCTGGCGGGAGCGGGGCGGCCGGGCATCTTGTGCGGCGACATCAACGCGACGCCGTGGTCCACCGGCCGCCGGGCCGCGCGGAGCGCCGCGCCGCTCGTCGATGCGACGCTCGGGCACGGCTACCTCGGCACGTGGCCCGCGCCGCTGGGCCGGTTCCTGGGGATCCCGATCGACGTCTGCCTCATCGACCCCAGCCTAGCGTCCGTTGCGGCGTCCGTCGGGCCCGTGCTTGGCTCGGACCACCGGCCGCTGCACGTAACGCTGCGCTGGCGCTAGGGCGCGGCCGCGGCGCGGCGACGGCCATCGCGATCGTTCGATCGGGCCGCCGCTGCGCCGCCGGCGGTCAATCGCCCGGGTGGATCACGAAGGTGACCTTGCAGTTCAAGCGATACGACGTGATCTTCCCGTCCTCGACGATGGCCTGCAGGTCCTTGACATAAACACTGCGGACGTGGCGCAGCGTCTTGTTCGCGGCGTCCACCGCGTTCTGCGCGGCGGCCTCCCAGCTCGTGTCGGACTCGGCGATCAGCTCGATGACCTTGGCGACGGACATAATCAGACTCCTAAGGGTGGGGGATCGAAGGCGCTCGCCCCGGCCGTCGGCCCCGCCGCCTGGCTCAAGGCGACGTCGTTGCCGCCTCTGACCCGGGCGTCGGCGCGCCGGCAACGACCTCGTGATCGAAGCGCCATGCGTCCGTTGACGCCTCGTAACTGTACTCGAACACGCGCTCCGTGCGCTCGCTGGCCACCTGGAGGCTGTAGCCGAAGTCATACGCGTGGAGCGCCATCGTCGGACCCGGGGTGAACCGGATCCGCCGGATCTTGTCGGACGTGCCGTTCGGCGCATCCGCCACGGACAGCTCGCGGCGCGGCTCACCGTCAGGCCCTCCGTCCGCGCCGAGAGCGATCGAGTACAGCTCCGGTTCGCGCGCCAGCCCGTAGTACAAGCGCTTGCCGTGGGCGCCGTTGAACACCGCCACGCCGAACGCATCCCGTTCATCGAGAACGACGGACGCCGCCCCCGACGCCAGGTCGATCGCGTAGATCCGCCCGTGCTGCGCATCCGCCGTCGACCCAGCCACCGACGCCGCGTACAGCCGGTCGCCGTCGCAGTCGTACGCCAGGCCGATCACGCCGAACGGGTTCCCGCCGGTCGGCGCCGCGGCCGCCGGCAGATCGACGAAGAGCGCGAGCTGTTGGGTGGTGGAGTCGACGCGAAAGACGCGGTTCTGCTCGTCCGGCGGGTTGTCCTCGAGGCTGACCAACGGGACGGGCGCCGCGTAGATGTCGCCCTTGCGGTCGTACACGAACGGGCCGAGGTAGCCGGCGTCGTCCCACGACGGATGCTGGTACACCGGTTGGCGGCCGGCGCCTTGCGCGTCCGGGTCGACGACGGCCAGCCCCATCACGCCCTTCACGGACGTGCCGAACATCGCCCGCGGTCCGACGCCCAGCGTGGCCGCGAACCGCGGCAGCGCCTGGCACCCCGTCGCGCCGCCGATCGCCGCCGGGCCGCCTCCCGCGCCCGACCGGCCGCCGACGAACCACATCGCCGCCGCACCGGCGGCGAACACCGCGATCGCGCCGAGCGTCCAGCCGCGTCCGCTGCCGCCCCCGGTCGCCCGCGGCGCGTTCGCCCCGGCGCCCGGTCGGCGACCTTGCCCCCGTCGCTTCGTCATCTGGCTTCCTCCGGCGCCGAGATCGGCACGAACATCGGCCCGAACGCGCACGGGAACACCTTGGGGACGATCAAACCGTCCTCCACCGTCGGCTCGACCCAGCAGTACTGCGCGCCCGGCGCATCGCTGTTGTGGAGCTCGGCCACGAACCACAGCACGATGTCCGCATTGTCAATCGGCTCCGGCGGCTGCATGAACTTCTCCGGTCCCTGCGCCTCGTCCGAGTTGCAGCACGGGCCGATCGTCAGAAGGTCGCCGTCGCCCTCGGCGGCCGCGTGCCGCGTGGCGTAGACGTACCCGCCGTCGCCCCGGCTGCCGTCGCCGAACTGCCCGTCGTTCGGCTCGACGGCCCACCCCGCGCCGCCTGGACCGAGGACGCGAAACGCGTAGCCCTCGCTCGTGCGCGGCCCATCGTCGCCGGCGCCGCGCCATCCCTCGCGATCGACGACGTTCCAAGCGGCGCCGTCCCACGCCTCGAAGCGATCGGCCGTCCCGTCGCCGCCGCCGGTGATGTCGATGCGCAGCACCGGGCGGTACGTGCCGCTCGTGCCGCAGCCGCGGCCGAGGTTCGCGCCGCCGACGCGAAAGCGCCCGTCGCGGTAGAACGCGAAGCGTTGCTCGTACCGATAGTTGCACGGCCCCGGCCAGAGCTCGCTGCGGAAATCCTGCGTCACCATGAACCCTACGCCGCCAGAGGCACCATCCCCCAGATCCGCGAGCGCCGGGCCGTTGAACGCGACGACCGAGGCGCTGCTGAACTTCGGACAGCCGATGGCGTCGCTGTAGCCGAAGCCGTCGCGGCCGGAGTAGCTGACGTGCCAGTCGACGAGCTTGGCCGAGCGCAGCACGGCGCGGCCGTTGAATTGGACATCGCGCAGCTCGAGGCCGTCCGAAGGCGTCAGGAGGTAGTCGAACGCCCACCCGTCCCGGTCCACATGCGTCGGCGCACGGCAGAATGTGGCCATCACGACCTCGTCCTCAAGGCCTTGCTCCGTCACGAGCGCGCCGCGCGTCGTCCCGCCGGCTACCTCGCCTACGGCCCCGCCGGCCACCCCGCCTGCCGCCTCGTCCGCCCCGCCCGCGCCCAACACGATCCCCGCCGCCCCGACGTCCGTCCAGCGCGTCCCGACCAGCCGGCCGTCCGTCAGATCGACGATCGCCCACAGCGCCTGGTCGCCGACGACGAACGTCGGCGCGACGCACAGGTGGCGCGAGCGCTCGCAGCGGCTGCCGTTGAGGGCCGATTTCACGCCCGCCATGACGGCATCGTCCGCGCCGGGCGCGAACCCGAGCAGCGCCTGCACCTCGGGCGATCGGCGGGCGATCTCGATGGCCAGTGCGGCCAGGTGCGGCGGAATATCCGGCTGCGCGTCGGCCGTTGCCGCGACGTCGACCACTCGCTTGGCCGCGATGTCGACGAAGGCGACGGTCGTGGCGTTCGTGGCGTACGCGTACACCTCGACGCGCATGCAAGGCACATCGCGGCACGCCGCCGTCGCCGCGCTCACGTCACCCGGCACGACCTCGCGCACCTGCATGACCTCCGCTCGGAGCCGCGCCCCGGTATCCGCGTCGACGCCGAGAGCCGCCACGCGCTCGTCAGCCAACGCGATCGCCTGCGCCCGCCGCTGCGCATCGGACAGTCCCTCGGCCAACGGGACAATCGACTCGCCGGAGCCGAGGGCGATGCGCCACATCGCCTCTCGCGTCGCCAGCGCCGGCACAAGCGAGCGCCAGTCCTCGGCGGAGCGCTCGTCCGCCAGCGTTGACGGCCGCGTCGACGCGCTGGCCGGCGCGACGCGGGGCGAATCCGCCGTGGGCGCCGCGGGAGCCGTCGGCATGCCGCCCGCCGGCGAGGGGACGGCTGCGCCGCAGGCCGCGACGGTCGATGCGATAAGGACCGTGAGCGCCGCCGCCCACCGCCCCGCCCGCCTCCGCCTGGGAGCGGATCGTTGCGTCATAGCACCGACGCCGAGCTCAGCACCTCGACGATCGCCGGCCCGTCGTGGCTGAACGCCGCGTCGAGCGCCGGCGCGAGATCGTCACCGTCGGCCACCCGCAGGCCCAGGCCGCCGCAGATCGCGGCGTACTGCGACCAGTCAGGGTTGTGGAGGTCGGTCTGCCAGACCTGGAAGTGCCCGGCCTGCTGCTCGCGGGTGATCTTGGCCAGCTGGTCGTTGTTCAGCAGGACGAGCGTGATCGGCATCTTGTACTTCACGGCGGTCGTGAACTCCGCCATGTACTGCCCGAAGCCGCCGTCGCCGGCCACGGTGATGATCCGGCGATGCGGCGCGGCCGCCCAGGCGCCCATCGCCGCCGGGAAGCCGAAACCGATCGAACCCAGGTAGCCGCTCATCAGGACGTCCTGGCCCTTGGACTCGAAATAGCGACCAAAGGCGTACGCGTTGTTGCCGACGTCGACGCACAAGACGGCGTCCGAGGGGCAACGCTCGCCGAGGATCTCGAAGATCCGTGCGTTCGGCACGCGCCCGTCCGGGTCGGGCGCGGCGGCGCGCGCCGCCTTCTCGGCGCGCCAGTGCGCCCACACCTTGGCGACATAATCTCGCCGCTCCGGCCGCGGCGCGGGCCGTACGGCCTCGATCAGCAGCGCCAGCGTCTCGCCGATCTCGCCCCACACCGGTACGTCCACGGGATGGAACTTGCCGAGCGCCATGCGGTCGAAGTCGACCTGTATCAGCCGCTTCTTGGTCGAGATCCCGGTGTGGTTGCTGAAGCTGGCGCCAAGGACGATCAGCACATCGCTCTGCCCCATCGCGGCGCTGGCCACCGGCGTGCCGCTGCGCCCGAGGACGCCGCAGGCCAGCGGGTGGTCGTCCGCGACCGCGCCCTTGGCCTTGAACGTCGTCAGGATGGGCGCGTCGATCCGCTCGGCCAGCGCGAGGATCGCCGCCGCATGCGCCCGCCCGCCCTGGCCGATGACGATCGCTGGCCGGTTGGCATCGTTGATCAGCGAGGCGGCGCGTGCGACCTCGGCGGCGGGCGGGCGAATCCGCGCATCGGCGACGCGGCCCGCCATCGGCCGCGGCGCGCTCGGCGTGTCCTCCGCCGGCCACGTCTGGACCTCGTCGGGGAAAATCAGATGGCTGACGTCGCGCCGAACGATCGCGTGCTTCAAGGCCAGCGCCATCAGCTCGGTCGCGTTGTCGCCCCGCAGCACGGTCTGGCTCCAGGCGGCGACCGCGCCGAACGCGTCCGCCAGCGGCACCTCCTGGAAGGCGCCCGGCCCGAGGACCTGCGTCTGCACCTGCCCCGTCAAGGCCAGCACCGGCACGCGGTCGACCTTGGCGTCCCACAGCCCCGTCAGCAGGTTCGTCGCGCCCGGCCCCGCGATCGATAGGCACGCGGCCGGGCGTCCGGTGAGCTTGGCGTAGCCGCTGGCGGCGAAGGCAGCCGCGCCCTCGTGGCGGACCCCGAAGAAGCGCAGTCGCCCGTCCGCCTCGGCGCGGGCGATCGCATCGGCCAGCCCGAGGTTCGAGTGACCGACCATTCCGAACACGGTGTCGACGCCCCAGGCCGTCATCACGTCGACCATCCGATCCATGACCGTGACGACGTGCTCGGCCACCGGTACCGCGACGTACACACCGTCCGCGCGCTCCTCGACGGCAAAGCTCGGCACCGCTTCGTCGTCGAACCCCTCGGGCGGGCGGCCCGTGCGCGGATCGTACTCCCAGGCGTGCCACGGACAGACGACGAACCCGCCTTGCAGGAACCCGTCGCCGAGCGGCCCGCCCTGGTGGGCGCAGCGGTTCGAGATCGCGCCGTACCCTTCGGCGGTGCGGCTGAGGCACACGGCCTGGTCACCGCACTGCACCGTGATCACACGGCCGACGGACAAGGCGTCGCGGCCGCCGACGCGGTGCCAGGTGTAGCGCGGCGACGGGGCGGGCGACGGGAGCGCTGCGGCGGCCGATTCGTCGGACATGGTGGCGATCTCCTCGGATGCGGACGGGCCGGGCAGGATCCGCGACGATGGTACGGCAGCTGGGGCGGCGTGCAAAGGAGCGTCGCGGTGTGGCCGAAAAACCTGGGTCGCCGTCCCGCCTTGGGCTAGAATTTCCCGATGACCACCGACCTCCGCCCGCTGCTTCGCCTGCTGGCGCGCCACAAGTGGCGCTACATCGCCGGGGCCCTTCTCCTGGCCGTCGCCGACGGCGGGCAGATCGTGGCGATCGACGTCGTCAAGCGCTTCATCGACGCCCTCGAGGCCGGGCGGACGAACGCGACGGGCGTGCAGGGGTACGCCGCGATCATCGCCGTGACGGCGGTGGCGGTCATGATCGCCCGCTTCGGCTGGCGGCAGATGATCTTCGGCGGCTCGCGGATGCTCGAGCGCGACGTGCGGATGACGCTGTACGACCACCTTCAGACGCTCTCGCCGCGGTTCTATCTGGACCGCAAGATCGGCGACCTGATGGCGTACGCGACGAACGATATCCCGTCGATCCAGCAGGCGGCTGCCGGCGGGATGATGCAGCTGCTGGACGCCGTGATCCTGCTCGTCGGCGCGGCCACCGCGATGGTCGTCACGATCGACGCCCGGCTGTCGGCGATCGCGCTCGCGCCGCTGTTGCTGCTGAACCCTGTCACGTACTGGCTCGGCCGGCGCCTGCACTCGACGTACCTCAAGGTTCAGGCCCAGTTCGGCACGCTCTCGGACCGCGTCCAGGAGAACTTCGCGGGCATCCGCGTCGTGAAGGGCTTTGGGCGCGAGGCGCACCAGTCCGCCGCCTTTGGCGCGGTGAACCGGCGCTACCAGGCGCTGTTCGGCCAGCTGCTGCGCTACGACGTCGCGTTCGACCCGGCGATCGGCAGCCTCGTGGGCTGCAGCGTGGCGCTCGGGCTGATCTACGGCGGCCGGCTCGTGATCGCCGGCGACCTGACTCTGGGCGGCTACATGGCCTTCAACAGCTACCTGTGGATGCTGGCCTGGCCGATGATGGCCCTCGGGTTCGTGATGAACCACGTCCAGCGCGCCACGGCGTCGCTCGCGCGCATCGACACCCTGATGGCCGTCGCGCCGGAGATCACGGATGCGCCGGACGCGCTGGCGCTGGCCCACGCCCACGGCGACGTCGCCGTGCGCGGCCTCACGTTCCGCTACGCCCCCGACCTGCCGGCGGCGCTCGAGGACATCGACGTCCAGGTCGCGCGGGGCGGGACGCTGGGCGTGCTCGGGCGCACGGGCAGCGGCAAGTCCACGTTCGCCAACCTGCTGGTACGCGTCTTCGACCCGCCGCCGGGCACCGTGTTCCTGGACGGCCACGACATTCGCACCGTCCGCCTTGCCGACGTGCGCGGCGCCGTGGCGTACGTGCCCCAGGACGCGTTCCTGTTCTCGCGCTCGATCCGCGACAACATCGCGTTGGATCCCAACATCGCCCTGGACCCCAAGGTCGACGTCGGGCTGGCCGATGACGCCATCGCCGCCACCGACGAGGCCGTCATCGCCGCGGCCAAGATCGCCGACGTCCACGACGACATCCTGGCCTTCACCCACGGCTACGACACGCTGCTCGGCGAACGCGGCGTGACGCTCTCGGGCGGCCAGCGCCAGCGGGTCTGCCTGGCGCGGGCGCTGTTGCGCACCAGCCCGATCCTGGTCCTGGACGATTGCCTGTCGGCCGTCGACACCGCCACCGAGGCCCGCATCCTGGCCGCGCTGCGCCCGACGATCAAGGAGCGGACGGCGATCATCATCAGCCACCGCGTCTCGGCCCTGCGCGACGCGGACGAGATCGTCGTGCTGGACGCGGGTCGGATCGTGGAGCGCGGGACGCACCAGGCGCTCATGGCCGCCGGCGGCGAGTACGCCCGGCTGTGGCATAAGCAGCAGATGGAAGAGGACCTCCAAGGGGACGCGCCGCCGCTGCCGTCTACCGGCAACCGCCCGCAGCCGCCGCCCGAGACCCCGACGGACGTCGCCGAGCGCGCCGGGCGGGCCGACCACGCCGGTGGGTTGGGCGAGGTCGCGCTGATCGAAAACGTCGTCGAGCGCTACGACGATGACGCGACGGAGGTCGAGCGTGGCTAAGCCGGCGGCGCCCGGCGCCGCGGCCCCGGGCACCGTCGCGCCCAGCCCGGACCCGTTCCGCGACGACGACGTCGCCCTCGGGACATACGACCACGAGCTCGTGCGCTGGCTGCTGGGCTACGCGCGGCCGTACTGGCGCAGCCTGGCGGGCTGCGTCGTGCTGCTGTTGGCGGTGACGGGCCTGCAGCTGGCCCAGCCGGCGATCATCGCGGCTGCGATCGACGACGTGATGACGCCGGCCCTGAAGGCCGCGCCCGGCGCGCGCGGCGCGTTCGTCGCGCGGCTATCGCCCCTGGTGTGGCTCTACCTGGCGACGATCGTCGGCAACGGCGTGATCAGCTACGGGCAGGCGCTGTGGCTGCGCATCACGGGGCAGAAGATCATCGCCCGTCTGCGCCAGGACGTGTTCGACCACGTCCAGACGCTGTCGCTGTCGTTCTACGACCGCAACCCGGTCGGCCGCTTGGTGACGCGCGCGACGAACGACGTCGAGGCGCTGAACGAGATGTACACGTCCGTGCTGGTCGATCTGTTCCGCGACCTGTTCGTCATCGTCGGGGCGCTCGGGTTCATGCTGGCGCTGGACTGGCGTACCGCAATGGTGGGCGTCGGGTTCATGCCGCTCGTGGCGATCACGAGCTACATCTTTCGCCGCTACAGCCGCGCCACGTGGCGCTCGATGCGCGCCAAACTGGCCCGGATCAACGCGACGCTGGCCGAGTCCTTCTCCGGGATGCGGACCATCCAGATCTTCGGCCGTGAGGCGCGCACCGCCGCGGAGTTCGAGGCGATCAACGCCGACTACTACGCCACCTCCCGCCGCCTGATCAACATCTTCGCCGTCTTCACCCCGACGCTGGCGCTCCTGACCACGCTCGCGCTGGCGCTCGTGGTGCTCGTCGGCGGCAGCCTGGTGTTGAAGGGCGCGATGACGTTCGGCGTCTTCTACGCCTTCCAAGCCTACCTGCGCCGCCTGTTCGACCCGATCAACGGCCTGGCCGAGAAGTACAACATCCTCCAGAGCGCCCTGGCCAGCGCCGAGCGCCTTAGCCAGCTGATGGCCGTCGAGCCCGACGTGCGCGACGCGGACGTGCCGAGCGCGGCCGTGGCGGCGCTCGTCGGCGCCGCCGCCATCGACGGCACCGACGCCCGGCCGCGTTTCGTCGCCCCGCGCGCGGGCCGTGGCGCCGTCCCGGCGGTGCAGTTCGACCACGTCGTCTTCGCATACAAAGAGGGCGAGCCCGTCCTGCGCGGCGTGAGCTTCGAGGTGATGCCGGGCGAGACCGTCGCCTTCGTCGGCGCGACGGGCGCCGGCAAGTCGACGATCATGGGCCTCGTGCCGCGCTTCTACGACGTCCAGGAGGGGGCCGTCCGCGTCCACGGGATCGACGTGCGCGACTGGCCGCAGGCGGCGCTGCGCGCCCACGTGGGCAGCGTGATGCAGGACGTCTTCCTGTTCGCGGGCGACGTGGCGGACAACATCGCCCTGGGCCACCCCGGCATGGACCGCGCGGCCGTCGAGGGCGCGGCGCGGATCGTCGGGGCGGACGCGTTCATCCGCCGGCTGCCGGGCGGCTACGACGAGCCCGTCGTCGAGCGCGGGATGACGCTGTCCGCCGGCCAGCGACAGCTGATCAGCTTCGCGCGCGCGATGGCCTACGACCCCGAGATCCTGATCCTGGACGAGGCGACCGCCTCGATCGACTCCGAGACCGAGGAAGCGCTCCAGCACGCGATGCAGGTCGTGGCCCGCGGCCGCACGACGATCATCGTCGCCCACCGCCTGTCCACGATTCAAGATGTCGACCGCATCCACGTGATGCACAAGGGGCGCATCGTCGAGGTCGGGCGGCACGCTTCTTTGCTCGCCGCAGGCGGGTTATATCGGCGGTTGTGGGAGCTGCAGTTCGAGGCGGCGCGGGGGTAGGCGGGGGCGGCATCGCCCTCGAGCGGGCTCCGCCTGGCGGCCTTCGGAATCTGTGGAAGCGCGTTTGCATTGCGCCGGACCCCAACGTCGGATATCCTGCGCCGACATTCTCACAGCGACCGGTCCACGGTGCGCCGTGCGACCGGCCGGCGCCCCCTGGAGCGTGCGATGACCGTCCCCCTTCGACGCCGCGCCCCGTTCGTCGCGTCGTTCGCCGTGATCGTCGTGCTCGCCGCGGCCGCCCTGGCCGCCGCCGGCGCGCGCGCCCAGCGCCCGGATGCCCCATCCCCATCCCAATCGCCCCGCCCAGCCGCGGCAGACGATGCGCCGGCGGTCCAGCTCTTCGGGCGGCTGCCGACGTACGTCGTCCCCAACGGCGGGCAGGCGGACCCGTGGGCCACCCACGTCCTGTGCGGCCGGACGACGAGCGTGCTCTTCGGGCCGGGCGGCGTCTCGTATCGCCTGGCCCGGCCGGCCGCGGACGCGGCGACGCGCTGCGGGCCCACGCCCGAGCGCGGGATCTGCATCGCCGAGTGGCGCGCGCCGATGCCGCCGGACGCCGTGGCGGCGCTCCCGGCCGGCGGCCACGCGGGCGATGCGGCGTCCGGCACTGTGGACGCCGTCCTGCAGGCCTTCGTCGGCGGACGGACCGTCGCGCCGGTGGCCGAGGCGCCGACCGGGGCGCGGATCAGCTTCCTGCGCGGGTCGCGCGATCGCTGGATCCGCGGCCTGCCGGCCTATGAGCGCGTCGTCTACCCGGACGTCTGGCCGGGCATCGACGTCGTGTACGAGGCCGAGCAGGATCGGGTGAAGCAGCGCTTTGTCGTGCGGCCCGGCACCGACCCGGCCGCGATCCGGCTGGCGTGGCGGGGCGCGCGCGCCCTCCGCCTGGACGCGTCCGGCGGGCTCGTCGTCGACACGGCCGCCGGGCCGCTGCGGGACGACGCGCCCGTGGCGTGGCAGGACGGCCCCGCCGGCCGGACCCCCGTCGCGGTGCGCTACCGCCTGGGCCGCGGGGGCGACGGCGCGGCCGAGGACGCTGGCATAGAGGGCGCCGCGGGCGGCGCGGGCGGCGCGGGCGGCGCGGCCGGCGATGCTGCGATGGCGGCGCCCGGCGGCGGCATCGCGGCGGCGCCGGAATCGGCGCCGGGCGGCGGCGGGACGGCGTACGACTTCGCGCTCGGCGCGTACGATCCAGACCGCACGCTCGTCATCGACCCGGCCGTGTTGGTCTGGGCGGGCTTTGTGGGCGGCAGCGGCTATGACCGCGGGCTCGGGATCGCGATCGACCCCCAGGACAATGTCTACCTGAGCGGGAACACGAACGACGACGCCTTCGTCGCCAAGTTCTCCGCGGACGGGCGCCGGCTCATCTATGAGATGGTCTTCGGCGGCGCGGAGCGGGACGGCGGGTTCGACGTCGACGTCGACGCCACGGGCGCGGCGTACGTCACCGGCCCGTGCTCCTCGCTCGACTTCCCGACGTACCGCGGCCCCGACCTCACGTTCGGCGGCGCGACGGTGGACACGTTCGTGGCCAAGCTGACGCCGGCCGGGGACGACCTCGTCTACAGCGGCTTTATCGGGGGCGCCGGCACGGACTTTGGCGAGGGGATCGTCGTGGACGCGGCGGGCAACGCCTATGTGTCCGGGCTGACGGAGTCCACCGAGGCGACGTTCCCGGTGAAGGTCGGACCGGATCTCACGCAGAACGGGAGTTGGGACGCCTTCGTGACCAAGGTCGTGCCCGAGCCGTTCGCGCCCGACGCGCTCGACAACTTTGTCTACAGCGGCTTCATCGGCGGCGCCGGCTACGACGTCGCCGTCACGGACTACTACTGGAGCGCGGGGCACATCGGCGTGGACGATGCCGGCAACGCGTACATGTCCGGCCAGACGACATCCACCGGCGACACGTTCCCGGACGGCGACGGCTTCGGCGACCTGCCGACGTGGGACGGCACGTTCAACGGGACGTGGGACGCCTACGTGGCCAAGATCCGCGCCGACGGGACCGGGCTGGCGTACGCCGGCTACATCGGCGGCGACGACTGGGACGAGGGCAAGGGGATGGCGATCGACGCGGACGGCGCCGCGTACGTCACGGGCCGGACGTGGTCCAGCGAGGCGACGTTCCCGGTGAAGGTCGGGCCGGACCTGACGTTCAACGGCCTGTTCGACGCGTTTCTGGCCAAGGTCGCGCCCGACGGCCGCTCCCTCGAGTTCGCCGGCTACATCGGCGGGGACGACGACGACTCGGGCCAGGCGGTGGAGCTCGGGCCGGACGGCGCGCTGTACGTCATCGGCCACAGCGATTCGAGCGAGGGCACGTTCCCGGCGACGAACGGACCGGACGTGACGTTCAACGGCCCGGAGGGGCTGCCGGACGATCAGCCGGAACAGGACGCGATCGTCGGCCGGCTGCGCTCCCCTGTGGACACCGGCGACCCGCGGGACAACTGGGACTACCTGGGCTACGTGGGCGGCAGCGAGCCGGACTACGGCTTCTGGCTGGACGTGGACACGGATTCGAACGTCTACCTGGGCGGCGAGACGTCCTCCGGCGCCGACTCGTTCCCCAACGGCCAGGGCATGGCCGGCGTGCCCGGCCTGGGCGTCGCGCCGCACGGCGATCTGGACGCCTTCGCGGCCAAGATCGCGTGGCGGCCGCACACGGGGCGGACAGCCTACCTGCCGTGGGTCGGGCGGAGCGCCGATCACGCCGCGGACGTCGCGCCGGCGCCGTTCGTGCCGACGGCCACGAACACGCCGCGCATCCAGCCGACGAACACGATCACGCCCCCGCCAACGCCGACGGCCCTGCCGCGCAAGCCCGGAGAGCTGGGTCCGGGTGAGGAGCTGGTCTTCTACGACGACTTCAGCGACGACCGCGTGGCGTGGCGGGGCCAGGGCGACGGCGCGTTCGCCGTCGTCGACGAGACGCTTGAGCTGTCGGTCGGGCTGCGCGGCTTCATCGCCGCCATCCCGCCCACGCGCTTCACGGACGGCGCGTTCGAGGCCACCGTCCAGCGCACGGCCGGCTTCGATGCGGACATCGGGCTCACGATCGGCCCCGAGTTCGGCGGCTTCTTCCTGTGGATCCAGTCGGACGGCCGATACTATGTCTCGCAGCGCTACGCCGGCGGCGATCGGCTGCTCCTCCAGCCGCGGCTTTCGCCGTTCCTCTCGCCGGCCACGGCGTCGTTCCGGCTGCGCATCGAGCGCGTCGGGCCGCATGTGGATCTGTTCGTGAACGGGCATCCGCTGGCGTCCATCGACCATCCGGACATCGCCGAGCGCGGTGTGGTCGCGCTCCTGCTCGAGTCGTCCGGCGGCGCGGCCAAGGCGCGCTACGACGATGTCCTGGTCACCCGCTTTGGCGCCGACCGCCCGACGCCGACCGACAAGCCGACGGCCGCTCCGACGCCCATCCCGACCGCTGCGCCGACCACTGCGCCCGGATCCGATCTGTTTCACGACGATTTCGGCGACCCGACGACGGGCTGGCTGGTCGTGAACAACGAGTCGCTGCGGGCGCGCTACGTGAACGACGAGTACGAGCTGGCGCTGCACGTGCCGTTCCGCGTGGCCGCGTCGTACGCGCCGCGGTTCTCGTGCGATGAGTGCACGGTGACGGCGACGACCCACTTCGCCAGCGCGATCCTCGGCGCGGCGGGGCTCCTCCTGGGCGAGGGCGTCGGGGACGATGCGCCGTCGCTTGCGGCGGCGATCGTCAGCGATGGCCGGTTCCTTATCCAGCGGAGCACGGCCGCGGGGTCGAATATCATCGTCCAGCCGACGGCGTCGAGCGCGGTGCGGACGGGCGCTGGGGCGGTGAACCGGGTGAAGGCGATCCGAACGGGCGGCCAGCTGCGCTTTTACGTGAACGACGTCCTCCTCCACACGATGAGCGAGCCGGGCCTGCGCGTCGCGGGCGTCGCGGGGTTTGTGGTGATCTCGCAGAGCGAGCCTGAGGTCGTCGCTCGGTTCGACGACTTCCGCGTTGTGGCCGGGGCGGCTGCGGTGGCTGGGGTGGCCGGGGCGGCCGGGGTGGGGGAGTGGCGTTGAGGGGGGCGGAGTAGGGTTAGGGGCGTGCAGAGCCG
>JBDTSC010000011.1:0-27092 GCA_039931375.1 Ardenticatenales bacterium | reverse complement strand
CTACGCCTACGTCGCCTTCTTCCGCGTCGCCGTCCGTCGCTTGGCCTTGGGCGCCGCCGCCTTGCTCGCAACCAGCGCCACCGCTTCTTCGAGCGTCACGGCGGCCACGTCCGCGTCCTTAGGCAAGGAGGCGTTCACGCGCTGGTACTTGATGTACGGACCGTAGCGGCCGTCCAGGATCTGGATCGGCTCGCCCGAATCGGGGTGGACGCCAAGGTCGCGGAGCACGGCGGCGGTCGCGCGGCCGGAGCCGCGGGCCTCCTTCTCGGCCAGCAACGCCAGCGCCCGATCGAGATCTACGGTCAGGACGTCATCCGTCGGCTTCAAGCTGGCGAAGACCGTGTCGTGGACGACATACGGTCCGAACCGGCCCACTCCGGCACGGATCGGCTTGCCGCTCTCCGGGTGAAGCCCGAGATCCCGCGGCAGGGAGAGCAGCGCCAGCGCCTTCTCGAGATCGACATCGGCCGCCGCGACGCCCTTGGGGAGGCTGACCCGTTTGGGCTTGGGCTCGTCCGTTTCGCCGAGCTGGACATACGGGCCATAGGGGCCGTCGCGGAGGAACACGGGCAGGCCGGAAGCGGGATCGACGCCCAGCGTGGCCGGTCCCTCGCCGCCGCGGGCGATGAGCTCGTCCAGCACGGCCTGCGTCAGATCGCCCGGCGCCATGTCCTCGGGCAGCGCGACCGTGGTCCGGCCCTCGCCCTCGCCGATCTCGACGAACGGGCCGTAGCGCCCGATCCGAACGGCGATGTCGCCCAGGTCCACGGTGCTGGCGCGGCGGGGGTCGATCCGCGTCTGCGCGGAGACGACCTGGGCCGCGAGGCCGTTGTCGCCCTTGTAGAAGCGCGAGAGGTACGTTTGCCAGTCGACCTGGCCGGCCGCGATGCGGTCGAGGTCCTCCTCCATCTCGGCGGTGAAGCCCAGATCGACGAGCTGCTCGAAGTCCGTCTCGAGCAGTCCGGTCACCGCGAAGGCCGTGAACGTCGGCAGCAGCGTCGTGCCCTGCTTGCGGACGTAGCCGCGGTCCTGGATCGTGCCGATGATCGTCGCATACGTGCTCGGTCGGCCAACGCCGGCGGCCTCGAGCGCCTTGACCAGCGCGGCCTCCGTGAAGCGCCCCGGCGGCTGCGTCTCGTGGCCGACGGGCGCGATCTCCCGCATGTCGAGGCCGTCGCCGGTGGTCAGCTTGGGCAGCGGCGCGTCGCGATCCTCGATCGCGGCGTCCGGATCGTCCGAGCCCTCGACGTAGGCGCGAAAGAAGCCGGCGAAGACGACGCGCCGGCCGCGGGCGCGGAACACGGCGTCGTCGGCCTTGATGTCGGCGGTCACGAACTCCAGCTCGGCGTCCGCCATCTGGGTGGCGACCGTGCGCTTCCAGATGAGGTCGTACACCTGCGCCTCGCGGCCGGACAACGGCAGGTCCGCGACGGGCCGCATCTCGGAGCCGGAGGGGCGGATCGCTTCGTGCGCTTCCTGCGCGGCCTTGGCCTTCGTCTTGAAGCGGCGCGGTTTGGGGCTCAGGTGGTCCGCGCCGTACAACCGCTCGACGCGGGTGCGCGCGGCGGTGATCGCCTCCTCCGACAGGTTGACGGAGTCCGTGCGATGGTAGGTGATGTAGCCGTTCTCGTACAGGTCCTGCGCGACGCGCATCGTGTCGCGGGCCGAGAGGCGCAGCTTGCGGCCGGCCTCCTGCTGGAGCGTGCTGGTGGTGAACGGCGGGTACGGCTTGCGGACGGTGCTGCGCGTCTCGACGTTGCCGACCTGCCAGGCGGCGCCGGGCAGCCGGTCGCACAGCGCCCGGGCGTCGGCCTCGCTGAGCAGGCGGACGCCCGCGTCCGCGGCCAGGCGGCCGGTCGCATCGTCGAAGTCCTTGCCGGTCGCGACGCGCTGTTGCCCGACGCTCGTCAGCGTCGCGGCGAACTGCACGCCGTCGGGCCGCGTCGCCACCTCGGCGGTGACGTCCCAGTAGCTGCCGCTCCGAAACGCGTGGCGCTCGCGCTCGCGTTCGACCAACAGGCGCACCGCGACGCTCTGGACGCGGCCGGCGGACAGCTTGGCGGCGATCTTGCGCCACAACAGCGGCGATAGCGTGTACCCGACCAGGCGATCGAGGATCCGCCGCGTCTCCTGCGCCCGCACGACGTTGTCGTCGACGTCGCGGGTGTGCGCCAGCGCGTCCTGGATGGCGGTCTTGGTGATCTCGTGGAAGACCATCCGCCGCACCGGCACCTTGGGCTTCAGCACCTGCACGAGGTGCCAGCCGATGCTCTCGCCCTCCCGGTCCTCGTCTGTCGCGATGATCAGCTCGTCCGCTTTGGCCAAGGCGTCCTTGAGTTGCTTGTACGTGTCACGCCGGTTGGCGGTGATGACGTACAGCGGTTCGAACCCGTCGTCGACGTTGACGCCGAGCCGCGCCCATGGCTCTTCGCGCACCGCTTTGGGGATCTCGCTGGCCGAGGACGGCAGGTCGCGGATGTGCCCCATGCTGGCCATCACGACGTACTCCGGCGGCAGATAGTCGCGGATCGTACGCGCCTTGGTCGGCGATTCGACGATGACAAGCTTGGTCATACACACCATCCCGGCCGGCTGCGGGGCCACCGGAGAACGGGGCGGCACGAACGCAACGTCGGCTGTGAAGCATTGCAGGGTCGGGGCACGCTGCCCCGGCTGGGGGGCAGATAGTACATGACCGGTCCGATCGCCCCAAACGGTCAGCGTGCGCGATGCCCGTGGCTTCGCGCGGTGCGGACGGCGATTCGAAGCCTGCGTCCGCCACGACGTGTTGTTGACGAGGTCCGAGCCGCCTTCTATCGTTCCCCGGTCGTGAGGCTCGACGCCATCGACTTTCACACCCCCCGCTAGGAGCATCCACGCATGGTTCGCACCCCTTTCCGCCACTCGCTCGCGCCGCCCCCGCCGCGCCTCGCCGCCACGGTCGCCGCGGCCGCCGCCGCCGCCGTTCTGTGCGCATCGCTGGCCCTGGCGTCATTGCCCGGACACCCGACGCCCGCCGCGCGGGCCCAGGCGAACGCGCCCGATCTTTACTTGCCCGACCTTCGTTCGGCCGGCCCGACCACCGCCTCGCTGCCCGCCGGCCGCATCATGCCGGTCCGGCGGCGATTCGGGCCATCCCGCCGCCTTGCGCCCGCCAGCATCAGCGACTTCGGCTACTCGGCGATCGACCTGGCGAACCTCAGCGCCGTGGCGCTGTCGATCAAGCTCGATCTCTCGCAGCGGCAGCGGAACCCGCACAGCGTGAGCCGCGCCCTGCCGGTCGGCGGGACGACATCGTTCAAGATGCACGAGGAGAGCGTGATCTCGGACGGCGTCTGGCATGGCGTCGCTCGGCCCGGCGCCGGCCCCGCCGGCGCGATCGTCCGCTCGGGCTGGGTGCTTTCTGGTACGAGCACGTCCGCCTACGAGGGGCTCATCCCGGCCACCAAGCTCCTCGTGCCGCTGTTCATCCGCGGCGCGGACGGCGTCTACTCCGACTACACGATCATGAACGCCGACACGACGCTCGAGGACAACGCGGTCACGTTCGACGTGTTCGCCCCCGATACGGGCGAGCTGATCGCCGAGTGGGAGGACCACCTCGAGAAGGGCGACGTCACGAACCTGGACGCGATCGAGATCGGCAACGCGGTCTCCGACCTGCCGGCCAACCGCGCCGACGGCAGCTGGGTCGGCGCCCTGCGCATCGAGGCGGCCGCGCCGGTGGCGATCCTGATCTACCAGAACGAGGCGCTCGAGGGCGGCGTCTCGGCGATGGGCGCGCGCACGTTCGGTTCGGCGACGGCGGCGCAGTACCTGCCTCTCGTCCGCCGCAACTACCTCGGCAACTCGGTCATCGCCGTCCAGAACCGCGACGGCAAGAAGGCCAACGTGACGATCACGTACCACGGCGCGCACGACAGCCCGAAGCTCGCCGATCAATCCGTCACGCAGTCGTTCACGATCGGCCCGAACGGCATGCACTACGTCGATCTGGGCACCGGCACGATCGGCGACGTCCCCGCGCCGGCGATCGATCGCGGGAGCGGCACGAACACGGGCTTCTACGGCAGCGCCGTGGTCACCGCGGACACGCCGGTGCTCGCGGCGGTCATGGAGACGACCGGCCAGCCCAAACGAACGCGTACGAACGCCGCCTACAACGCCTTCAACAGCGGCGATTTCGGCCAGAACTTCCTCGTGCCGGCCGTGCGAAGCCATCCGGGGCAGCGGATCACCGCGTTCTTCGTCCAGAATCCGGGCACGGCCACGGCGAACGTCACCGCGGAGATCCGCTTCGCGGGCGGGCGAAAGACGACGCTCGGCGCGTCGGTGCCCGCCGGTGAGATGCGCTCGATGATGGTGACGGAAGCGGCCGACGAGGTGCCGGCGATCATCACGAGCGATCAGCCTGTCGCGGTGCTCGTGTACGAGACGCCATTCGGCACCGTCGCCGCATACCAGGACGTCGACGTGTTCGATACCGTAGCGTACGCGGCGCCGCGCAACGGCAGCGCCGCCGTGCCGCCGACGACGGTGCCCGGCACGACGACCGTCCCAGCGACGTCGACACCGACGCCGTCGCGGACCCCGAACGGGCAGACGCCGACCTCGGGCACCCCGGTCCGTACGACAACCGTCCCGGTGCCGGACGCGACGCCCCCGATCCCATCGACCACCACGCCGCCGGCGAAGGCCCGGGTCTTCCTACCGTTCGTACTGCGCGCCTACTCGATCCGGGCCCGCTGAGCGGCGGCTGCGGGCCAGATCGGCCGAAGCGCGAGACGGCCGCGCATCGCGGCCGACGTCGAAAGACCGCTAACGCAACGACGGGCAGGAGATCATCCTGCCCGTCGTCGTGTTTCGTATTCGCTTGTCGCCTCGGCGGCGTCGCCGAGAAGTGGACGTCCGCCTTCGAAGCGGTCCGTCCGACGAAAACTACCAGCCCCGGCCCGGAATCTTCAGGGTCTGACCGGCACGGATGTAGTTCGGGTTCCACAGCCCGTTGGCCTGGGCGATCGCCCACGCCGTCGTGCCGTAGCGGTTGGCGATGCTGTAGAGCGTATCGCCGTGCTGCACGCAGTAGACGTTGCCCGCCATGCCGCCGTAGTTGTAGTCGGGCTTCTTGTCCCAGCCCGCGTTGTGGCCATCGTTCATGCCGGGCTTCTTGTCCCAGCCCGCGTCGTGGCCGCCGTCCCCGCCGGACGGAATCGTCAAGCAGGCGCCGGCGCGAATGTAGTTCGGGTTCCAAAGGCCGTTCGCGTGGGCGATCGCCTGCGCGGTCGTGCCGTACGCCCAGGCGATGCCGTAGAGCGTCTCGCCGTTCTTGACGCAGTGGACGTTGCCGCCCTGCCAACCGGGACCCCAGTTGTTCGCGGACGCGGATTCGTGCGACGCGGCGGTGAACGCCAGCGCCAAGGCCAAGGACAGGACAGCGATTGAGAGTCGAGAGCGCATGGAATCCTCCGGTTGTTGGGTGTGACTGTCGACCGTCGAGCGCGCCAAAGAGCGCGGTACTCCGATCCGAAGATTCCGGCGGGGGTCGGTTACTTTCGGATTAAGATGGGGCCAATTTACGCGCTTCCCGCAGGATTGTCAAGTCGTTGCACAAAATTGCCGCACCCGGCGGACCGTGCCCGCCCCGCGGACGGCCCACGAAGCGGGCCGAAGAGGCTCTAGCGTCGTTCTAGCGCCCACGGCGGTTCGGAGCCGTCGGGCGGCGATTGGACGTCCCTATAATCCGTCCCAACACTGTCCGCGGAGGGATTGGATTATGGCAAAAACGGTTGGAATCGATCTCGGCACGACCAACTCGGTCGTCGCCGTCATGGAGGGCGGCGAAGCCGTCGTCATCCCGAATGCTGAGGGCGCCCGTACGACGCCGTCCGTCGTCGGGTTCACGAAAAGCGGGGAGCGGGTCGTCGGCGCCGCCGCCAAGCGGCAGGCCGTCGTCAACCCGGAGAACACCGTCTTCTCGGTGAAGCGCCTGATGGGCCGCCGGAGCGACGAGCCGGAGTCGGTGGCTGCCCGCGAGCACGTGCCGTACAGCATCGTGGCCGGTCCCGCCGGCGATGCGCGGGTGGACGTGCCGCAGGCGGGCAAGAGCTTTACGCCTCAGGAGATCTCGGCGCTCATCCTCGAGAAGCTGAAGCGCGACGCGGAAGCGTATCTGGGCGAGCCCGTCGACAGCGCGGTCATCACCGTGCCGGCGTACTTCAGCGACAGCCAGCGTCAGGCGACCAAAGACGCGGGCAAGATCGCGGGCCTTGACGTCCAGCGGATCATCAACGAGCCGACGGCGGCCGCGCTGGCCTACGGCCTGGACAAGGGCACGGACGAGACGATCCTGGTCTTCGACCTGGGCGGCGGCACGTTCGACGTTTCGATCCTGGACGTCGGCGACGGTGTCGTCGAGGTGCGGGCTACGTCGGGCGACACGTTCCTGGGCGGCGACGACTGGGACCAGCGCGTCGCGAACTGGGTGGCGGACGAGTACAAGAAGGAACAGGGCATCGACCTGCGCGGCGACCGCCAGGCCCTGCAGCGGCTCAAGGAGGCGGCCGAGAAGGCCAAGATCGAGCTCTCGGAGCTGCAGCAGACCGAGATCAACCTGCCGTTCATCACGGCAGACGCGAACGGCCCGAAGCACCTCCAGATGACTCTCACGCGCACGAAGTTCGAGCAACTATGCGAGGACTTGGTCGCGCGCCTCAAGACGCCGGTCGAGCAGGCGCTCAAGGACGCCAGCCTGAACAAGAGCGGGATCGACGAGATCATCCTCGTCGGCGGCTCGACGCGGATGCCGATGGTCCAGGACCTCATCCGCGCCATGATCGGCAAGGAGCCGAATCGCGGCGTGAACCCGGACGAGGTCGTGGCCGTCGGGGCGGCGCTGCAGGCGGGCGTGCTGGCGGGTGACGTGAAGAACATCCTCCTGCTGGATGTCACGCCGCTGAGCCTGGGCGTCGAGACGCTCGGTGGGGTCATGACGCCGCTGATCGAGCGGAACACGACGATCCCGACGGAGCGCAAGGAGACGTTCTCCACCGCCGAGGACGGCCAAACCGCCGTAGACATCCACGTCCTGCAGGGGGAGCGGCCCCTCGCGCGGGACAACATGACGCTTGGCCGGTTCCGCCTCGAGGGGATCCCGCCAGCGCCGCGCGGCGTGCCGCAGGTCGAGGTCACCTACGACCTCGACGCGAACGGCATCCTGAACGTGAAGGCGCGGGATGTCGCCACCGGACGCGAGCAGCAGATCCGGATCACGGCCAGCACGAACCTCTCCAAGGACGACGTGACGCGCCTGGTCAAGGAAGCCGAGGCCAGCCGCGCGGACGACGAGAAGGCGCGGGCGCGGATCGATCTACGAAACAGGGCGGACAGCCTGGCCTACCAGGGCGACAAGCTCCTTCGCGACGCCGCGGACGCCGACGCCGCCGTGCGCGAGACCGTCGAGCGCGACGTCAAGGCCGTGCGCGATGCCCTCGAAGCCGACGACGCCGCGCAGATCGAGTCCGCCGCCAAGGCGCTCGAGGAATCGCTGCAGCAGCTGGGGCAGGCCATGTACGCCCAACAGGCTGCGGACGCCCAACAGGCTGCGGACGGCGAACAGGCGCCCGACGGCGCTCCCGCCGACGCCGCCGCGGGCGAGCCAGTGGACGACGACGTCGTCGAGGGCGAGTTCCGTGAGGCGTAGGCGATGAATCAGAGCCGCAGCGGGCGAAAGGCAACGGACGCCGAGGCGGACGAGTTCGGATCAAAGGCCGGATCGTCATCGGATGTCGCGTCGAACGACACGCCACCCGATGACGATCTGGCCACCGCCTTCGCGCGCGAGCTGGCCGAGGCGCGCCGCCTGGCCGACGAGAACCACGACCTCTACCTGCGCGCCGTCGCCGAGATGCAGAACGTCAAACGGCGCAACGAAGAGCGGTTGCAGACGATGGTCGAGCAGCAGCGGCGCGATCTGTTGTTGCGCTTCCTCGATGTCGCCGACAACCTGGAACGCGCCCTGGCCAGCACGGACGGCAGCAACCCGGCGCTGGTCGAAGGGGTCGACGTGACGTTCCGCGAGCTCGAGCGGATGCTGGCCCGCGAGGGCGTCGAGCGCATCGCGGCGGACGACGCGCCGTTCGACCCGCGGCTGCACGAGGCGACCGGCCTCGTGCCCGTGCCGGGTCTGACGAGCGAACAGGTTGTCGCGGTCGAACGCGCCGGCTACACGGTGCGCGGCGATCTGCTGCGGCCGGCCCGCGTCGTCGTCGGGCAGCCGCCCCAGTAGAGGATCCAGTAGAGGATCCAGCAGAGACCCCAGTAGAGGACCCAGTAGGCGCCGCCCGGGGGCGGCGCCTACGCCTTGGATCGACGGGTTACGGCGTCGTCGCGGGCGCCGTGGCGCGGGCCGGTTCAGGGCGTGGCTGGCTCAACTCATCGGGCGGCGAGTTGGCCTTGAGGACGTCCATGAGCGCCTGCTGGATCGTGTCCTGCGCGTCCTCTGGCGCGAGCTTCATCGCGTCGGACAGAGCCTGCGTCGCCAGCTGCGGGTCGCCGCTGTCCCGGTAGAGCAGGCCGAGGTTGAACAGGATCTTCCAGTCGACGCGGGCGCCGAGCAGCTTCACAGCCTGCTCGTACTTGGAACGCGCGGTCATGAAGTCGCCGGCCTGCCGCGCCTCGTCGCCCAGGCGCAAGAGGACGCCGGGATCGTCGGCGGCGCCGAGCTCGCTGGCGCGCTGGATCGCCTCATCGGCCTTGGCCGTGTCACCCGCCTGCCGGTAGGCCTCCGCCAGCAGCTGGTAGGTCACGGCATTCTTGTCGTCCAGAGAATCGCGGGAGTACTCGAGCAGCGCCAGGCCCTCGGCGGACTTGGACGGCTGGAGGAGCTTGGTCATCGCCAGCTCGTTCGCCACTTGCGGGTCATAGGTCAGCGTGTCGAAGGCCTGCTGAAGGGCCAGCTCCGCGTTCTGGGCGATGTTCTCGACGTTCGGCGCAAGCTTCGGGTCGGTGGACATGATCTGGGCGGCCAGCAGCTGGACGTGGCCGCGGTTGAAGACGTGGTAGACCATGGCAGGGTTGATCGCCTCCGCGCGGCCGAGCAGATTCTGGGCGGTGTTGAAGGCGGTGGCCATGTTCTCGGCCTGGCCGGGCTGGCTGAGCGATTGGCCGATCAGCTGCCCGAGCTGGGCGTACAGCTCCGACCACTTCAGGAACATGATGTCGTCGCGCGGCTGCAGCTCGACGGCGCGGCTGAAGCGCGTCTCGGCCACCTTGAACATCGGCTCGTTGTCGCCCTGCAGCGCCACCTGGTAGTTGTCGTACGCCGCTTGGTAGACCAGATCGCCCTGCACCGGCCGGATGCCGATAAGCATCATCACGCTCACGGCGATGATGCCCAGGACGGGATACGTGATGCCCGCGGCGCCGGCCCAGAAGGGCGCGGACTTGGGCGCGGTCGTCCGGAGGAACGCGCCGGCGCCGAGCACGAGGAAGACGAGCCAAAGCACCAGGCACACCCAGAGCAGTGATGTGGGCACGGCCGTCGGATCGGCCGCGGAGGGCTGGCCGGCGACGACGATGAGGATGCGCAGGAAGAACCACAGCGCGGTGGCCGTGAGCGCGAACAGCACGTACGCGCCGGCGCTCTCGTGGGCGTCGACGACGGCGACGAGCATGGCCACGAAGGCCATGACCAACAGCAGCCCGAGCACCGGATACGTGTCGCGCAGCGCCGTCGTCACCCCCGGCAGGAGCAGGTCGTACGTCACGACGGACATCGCGATCGCGCCGATGAGGCCAAGGCCGGCGCCGCCGGGGGACCACCGCATTCCGACGCGAACCTCGGTGCCGGCCGCGTCGCGGGCGGGCGTGCCGGCTGAGGTTCCGCCGCCGTCGGTGGTCGTCCGCCGCGGCGCGGACCGCCGGCTTGCGGTCGCCGCGGCGAGGACCGGCTCTTCCACGTCGCCCAGCGCGCGGGCGACGACGAGGCCGGCCAGCACCCAGACGATCAGCTGCGTGACGACGGTCTCGATCCCGAACGCCGCCTCGACGACCATGGCGGTGCCGGAGGCTAGGAGGGCGAGCGCGAGGCCATCGACGGGCCTTGACGCGAGACGGCGCCAGCCCGCCCACAGCACGTAGAGGCCAAGGCCGACCGCGAGCCCGAGCGCGGCGACGGGACCGGCCATCGCGGGTGCGATGAGCGCGGCTGCAACGCCCGAGAGCGCGCCGACCGCCAGCAGCGCGCCGAGCACGGTCCGCTCACGGCGCCTGCCGGCCAAGCCGAGCAGCACGACGCACGCGGCCAGCCATGCCGCCCAGAGCCAAAGGCGCGCCGCCAGGCCGGGCAGGCCGGCCGTGAGGAGGACGTCATAGGGGACGTCGTGGGCGCGGTCGACCAAGCGGTCCGCCTGGGTGCGGCCGCCCATGTACGTGTTGCCGTAGGGGAGCATGACATAGCGCTGCATCTCCGGGCCGTGGCCGACGAGCCACTTGGCCACCCGGCCGCGCTTTAGATCGACGGACGAGTTCAGCGGGCGTTGGCCGGCGTTCGGATCGGCCGGCGCCGCCATCGTGCGCACGACGGCGCCCCAGATCCCGAGGCGCACGGCCTGTGAGCCGGACTGCGTGTCGCCGATCTGGGCGATGCGGCCGATGATCGGCGCCTGGCGCAGCCCCGCGAGCGGGGTGTTCGGCATCGCCAGGAGCCCCAGGAACACGGCCAGCGCCGCCCCGACGCCGACGGCCCAGATTACGGCGTTGCGCCGCCCGGCCGCGGCCGCCCAGCCGAGGCCGAGGATTACGAGCCCGGCCAGCAAGCCGACGAGCGGCCCGCGACTCTCGCTGAGCACGAGCGCGCTGACCTGGAGCAGCGTGACCAGCGCATACCAGCCGGCGACGATCGGACGGCCGCCTGTCAGCGCGGCGCCGAATCGCCACAGGGTCAGCGGCACGAGGAGCATGAGGTAGGCGCCCAGGAAGATCGGGTTGGACAGCGTCCCGAAGACGCGCAGCGCCGCCTCGACCTTGCCCGGCACGACCTCGAGCTGGGCCGCCTGCGTCAGGGCGTACACCGCCACGGGCACGCTGCCGGCGATGAGCGCGCCGACGATCCGCCGCCGTCGTTCGGGCACGCGGCCGACGGCCACGGTGGCCGCGAAGAGCGTGGCGCAGGCGATCAGCGACAGCCAGCCCTCGGCGCGCTCGGGCGAGCCGAAAAAGCTGACGGAGGGGACGACGGAGAAGACCGTCGCGAGGCCCTCGATCCCGATGACCGCCAGCGCGGCGCGGACGACGCCCTGGCGCAGCGCAGCGCGGGCCGCGACGCCCGTCGCCTCGCCGCCCTCGACCAGGGCGATGACGCCGACGGCGGCCGCCAGGAGGGCGAACGTCCAGACCAGCGCCGCTTTGGGCAGCTCGAACGCGCGGAAGCCTTCGTAGTTCACGACAAGGGGCACCGCGGTGACGGCCGCCAGGACCGCCGCCTCGAGAAAGCCCTTGGACCAGCTGGAGAGTTGTGTCTTGGTGTTCATGGCGGGCGATTATACGCCCCGCGGCCGCGCCGATCCGCCAATCGGCGCATCGAACGTGCCGCGATCCTCAGCCGCCCCGCCGCTCGATGATCTGCAACGCGTTGCCGTCCGGGTCGCTGAACGAGCCGAACATGGCGTGCGGCGTCGAGTTCTCGAACGTGAAGACGCAGCCCTTGGCCTCGAGGGCGGCCTTGGCGGCGGCGTAGTCGTCGACGCGCAGGACGGGCGTCGCGCCGGTCGACGGCGATGCGGAAGCCGACGCATCGGCTCCGCCGTGAAGCGCCAGCGGGGTGCCGCCGGTCTCGAAGACGGCGAAGTCGCCGTGGCGGGCGCGGAGCTTCAGGCCGAGGATGTCGGTGTACCACGCGACGGCGCGGTCGACGTCGGTGGTGAAGAGGAGGACCATGTCTAGGTCGCGGATCATAGGGGCCTTCCCTTTCAACTGGAAGCTGCGCCCCACCGCTCAAGGTGGAATCACCGACGCAGACGGCGGGGAGGCGAGGGCGCGGGAGTTAGAACGATTGTACAGCGATCAGGGCTTGGGTCCGAGGGGAAGGATGAACAGGGCGCGTGTGGTCACGTCGCCGTCCTGGCTTTGGATCTCGCCGTCGATCGCGATCGTCGTGCCGTCGGGCGACCAGCGCGGGATGCCGCTCACGTAGCGATCCAGCAACCAGTGTCCGATGACGCGTCCCTCAGGGATCGAGACGATGGCGATGCGTCCGGTGTCGCGCTCGGGGAACACGATCCGCGAGCCGTCGGGCGACTGAGGGGCTTTGTACGGGGAAACGCCGCGGGACGCGGGGATCCGTCGTGGCGGTGCTCCGACATCGTCGATGGCGCGAACCGAGAGACCATCGTCATCCTGCAGCATCAGCCATCGTCCATCGGCGCTTGTTCCGGTGCCCCACAAGTCTGACGCGGACAGGGTCTCGGCGCGCCCGGTTTCCGAATGGAACAGGCGAACGTTTCCAGCTCCGGTGAGGAACACGTGCCAATCCGTGCCGGTCCGTGCATGCACAACGCCGGCGCTGACGCCTGTGCCGTCGGTTGGCGGTATCGAGAGGCCAAACAGCTTCCTTGCCGCCGTGTCAACGGTGCCGGCGGGGTCGAGCACGAGCGGGCCACGGTCAAACGTGTAGGGGATGAGAAATGAACCGTTCGGCATCCATTCGCCGCCCAGTCCGATCCATTCAGGGCTCGGCCAGCTTGGCCACGTTACGTCTACGACGTGAACCTTATCCGCGGCACACGTGATGAAGGTCTGGTAGTGCGCGCCGTCCGCCAGCGCCCGTGTCGTCACCACAAAGCCGCCGTCTGGCGACGGGCTCGACGGTTCGTCGCCGGGCGGGTCCGAAGGTTCATCGCCAGCGTTGATCGTGGCCCATGTCGGCGTCTCCCCTGCCCGTGCCGTCGGCAGCGCGTATGTCGACGAGGGCGCCGGCGCGAGCGCCCGACATGGGTCACCGATCGCAGGCTCTGCGTCGACGCGGACGATCGCTCGACCATCTTCGGACCAGAACACGTCGTCCGCACGGCTTCGACGCTGTACGCCGGACTGAGCGCACACATGGCCGGTTATGTTGTCGTAGAAGTTCAACTGGGCGGATCCCGCGCTCGGGTTCAACACTTCATCGCGCTCCGCGGTCCAGAACGGCAGCCAGCGGCTGTCGGGGGACCACTCACCGATATTCAATCGCGGCGCGGCGCCCGAGTCGGCGCGGTTGGGAGCGGCGAAGACGGTGGCGACTGGGGTGACTTTTGCGGCGGAGAACACGATATCGGACGTGGGAGTGGGCGTGGGCGTCGGCCTATCGCGTGACGTCCGCGGGCCTATCGGCACGATGAGCACCGGCACGTCGGTCTGGAGCGGGAGCGACGGTTGCTCCGAATCTGGGAGCGAGGCCGTGGGCATACGGTGAACGAGCGGGGTGTCAGGCAACCAGGCGAGGATCGGACCGTCATCCCAGCTAAATCCGTTCGGCAGCGGCCATGGAATCGTCGCGACGGCTGGCTCACCTCTCGCAACCGCCGCTAGGTCGACGAGCTGGCCCGCAGATGTGAGCAAGGTGGATGTTCCTGGCGCAAATAGGATCGCGAGACCAGACGATCCTTCGACGGGAAACTCGCGCGCGGGCTGTTCGTCCAAGTCCAGCGCGCGGATCGGATCAGTCCCGATCCCGGTCGCACCCTGAGAAACCATCCACCGCTCATCCGGCGACCAAATCGCCGGCTTGCCCATATCCGTGGCGACACCACGAAACAATGTGGCCATGGCGCCGCTTGCCATGTCCACCCGCCGAATCTCGCCGGGATCGCGATCGTCACAGGTCGTGCACCACAAAAACGATATTGCCCGTCTGGATGGTGTCAGCATATGGTTGATGCCTATCGCCATCCCGTCGGTGTCGATGCGGTGGTCCAGGCGTCCATCGTTCAGCCCTAGCAGCAGGATCTCGCCACTGTAGCCGTTCGCGTCCTGGAAAGCTGTGGACACGGCCATGTGTCGACCCTCCCCGTCGACGCCGATCAGTTCAGCCACGCCATCTGCCCCCGAATTTGCCCCTTCAAGTCGGACGACAACTTGATCGCCGCTGCCGTGTCCATTGGGACCGAACGCGTCGGCGAGCGTTAGATGGTGGATCTCAAAGTTAGCGAGGGTCAGCTCCTTGACAGTGCTCGGTTCCGCGTACGTCGGCAGGCCGTAGTAGATGGAGCGACTATCGCTGGCCCACTGGATCCCGGCGACCATTTGGGGAGCGGCAACGGCTTCAGGTTGGGGTGCGTCCTTGGTCAGGGCGCCGACATAGATCACGCCGCGGGTGTCGTCACTGCCCTCGGTTCGCGCGATGGCGATGCGCGAACCATCCGGCGAGACGCTCCACAACGAGTCCGTCGCTGTGATCACCGGGCCGTCAAACAGTCGCTCCGTTGTGCCGTCGCGCATCTGGAGCGCGTACATCGTGAAGCGGCCATCGCCGCGGTCGTTTCGGGCATAGATCAGTCGCCCTTTGAGCACATCGGTGATCGCGGTCGCCGGGTACGATGACGGCCCCATCCCAACCGGCCGCCCCTGCCGCACCGTCGCCGTCCCCGCCAACGCAATCGCCAGCCCCGCCACCACCGCCACCACCACCGCCATCGCCCACGCCTCCCGCCGCCGGCGACGAGCATCGCGAGGCACCGACTGCGGACCTGTGTCGTGCGTGGGGATGCGGCGCGATTCGCGTGACGCTCCGGACGATGCCTGCGGTGCCGTCGTCGGAATCGCCATCAACCGCGCCTTCAACGCTTCACCGAAACGCGGCCACGGATGCGCGCCGAGAACGGCACGGGCGTATGTCTCGTCGGTGTCAGCGCCGACATCGGCGCTACCGTCGGACGCGTGCATGGTTCGTTCCAGATCGTCCATCATGCCCTCCCATCCGGCATCAGCATGCGAAACCGCGCGCAAGCCCGCTGCCAGCGTTTCTTGGCGGCCGCGGCCGAAATCCCGAGCGCCCCGGCGGCCTCGGTCATCGTCAAGTCGTGGGCGCCGACGAGGAGAAGGACGGCGCGGTCGTCGGCCCTGAGGTGGCCCAGCGCGCGCTCGAGGGCGATGGCTTCGTCCGGGAGGTCATCGCTCCCGTCGACGGTGAGACGGGGAGCGGCGAGGGGTAGCGCCTCTAACGGCAGCCAACCGAAGCGGTGGGCGCGGCGGAGGTGGCGGCGGGCGGTGTTGGCGGCGATGGCGAAGAGCCAACTGCGGGCGGAGGCCGGTTCACGGAGGGTGTCGAGGTGCGTCCACGCGCGGAGAAACACCTCTTGCGCGAGATCCTCGGCGGCCGCGTGGTCGCCGGTCATGCCGTACAGATAGCGCGCGATCGCCTCGCCCGCGTTGGCGACGAGCGCGTCGAACCGCGCGGCGCGGGACGGCGCGGCGTTCGCGGCGACGTCCATGGCGGCGGCGTCCGGCGGATGGGAACGTTGGGTCGTCGGTGGGGCGTCGGTCATCAGCATGGTCGCGCTGTGCTCGCTGGGTAGGATGGGGATAAGCGGGTCCACTCAGGAGACACCTGAGGCGCCCGGAAGGGGACACGTGGTCCGAACACACGTGGCAGGCAACGTCGACGTGGGCGGAAGGACTACTCCCACGAGCGGTTGTAGCCTACGGTTCGGTCGGCAGCGGCACGATGAACAACGCGCGCTCCGCGATCCCGCCATCCGCGCTGTTGCGATACCCGTCCACCGCGATCGTTCGGCCGTCGGGGGACCAGCGGACGCTGTTGCCGTCGAAGCCACCGAGGTCCCAGCGGCCGACAACCGTGCCCTCGGGGAACGTGACGACGGCGATTCGGCCCGCTTCCGTGGCGAGGAACGCCATCCGCGAGCCGTCAGGCGACAGCGGCGCGTTGTAGGGCTCGGCCCCGCGCGACTCGGGCATCAGCGTGAAGTCCGCGCCCGCCTCGTCGATCCCGCGGATCCAAAGACCGTCGTTCGATCCGCCCTCGCCGTCGCGGCCGCGGATCATCAGCAAGCGGCCGTCGGCGCTGACACCGTTGGCCCAGAGTTCGTCGGAGGGCAGCGACTCGACGGTCTTGCTCTCGGGGTGGTAGAGGCGAACGGATCCTGCGCGGTTGAGAAATAGGTGCCAGCGCTCCGAGTCGGGGTCGACGACCGCTCCGGCGTAGAGATCGGTGTCGAGATCGGCGGTGGTCGAAATCGATGTCGGCAGATCGAACACCGTGCCGGCCACGTCCGTGACGTCGCCGCTCGGGTCGATCCGCAGCGGGCCGCGGTCGACGCTGTAGGCGATGAGGAACGTGCCGTCGGGCAGCCACTGACCGCCCAGCCCCATGCTGCCCAGGCCGCCGTTGCCCCGCCATGTCGTTTCGGCGACCACAGCGCCGCCCTCGGCGCGGGTGATCTTTGTGACGTAGTGATCCTCGTCGTCCCCGGTGGCGGTCGTCGTGGCGATGAACCGACCGTCGAGGGATGGCTCGCTGGCCTGGGAGCCCGCGCCGTCGCTCCACTCGTGCGGCGGCGGCTCCGCCCAGGCCGGCGTGAGGCCGGGCGGCGCCGCGGGCAGTGATTCGGTCGCGTCGGGCGCCGGCGCGAGGGCGTCACACGGGCGGCCGATCGCGACGTTGCCTTCGGTTCGCACGGCCACCTGGCCGTCCGCACGCCAGAAGACGTCATCCGCGTGCGTCGTGCGGACAACCCCCTGCACGCGACACACCGCGCCCGTCGCAGCGTCGACGAAGTTGAGGGCCGCCGGCCACTTCCAGTACTGGTAGTGGTCGTCACCGTCGGCGGTCCAGAACGGCAGCCAGCGGCTGTCAGGCGACCATGCGGCGACGTCGAGGACCGGGCTGGCGGTCACGTCGTCCCCTTTCGGAACCGCCGTGACCTTAGCGACGGGGCGGAGCGATCTGGCCGGACTGGCCACGGCAGGCGGCGTCACCACCCCAGGCGACGGTGCGGCGGCGCGATCGACAGCGGGCAGCCAGGCGATCACGCGGCGGACGTCGTTCCAGTCGCCCAGCCAGCTGGGCATTGGCCATGACAGGACCGCGCGCGATTCCTCGCTCGTAGCGGGCTCGCGTGGGTCGATGAGCTCGCCGGAACTCGTCAGTAAGCGGCTCCCGTCGGGCGTAAACGCGACGGGGTTGCCGAGCGCGGCGTCCAGCGCGACGGCTGGACGCGATGGCGCCGCCACATCGACGAGCTTGATCCCTTCGCCATGGGCCTTCCATGCCAGCCACCGATCGTCGGGTGACCAGCGAAGGATCGCTGCCCCAAGATCGACGTCGGCCGGTTCCCCGAAGTCGGTGACCTCGCCCGTGGCCAGGGTCAGGACGCGCACGCGGTACCGGTACGTGTGGTCGACGGCGTTGCAGCCGAGACAGTCGGTGAAGGCCAGCTTCGTCCCACTGGGATTCGCCGCGGCACGAAATCCCTCCATTCCGCCAGGAATTCGCTGGATCTCGCGGCCGTCGGTCGTGTCGAAGAGGACAATGCTGTCCACCTGGCCGCTCTCGCCCGGCCCGTCCGTTACCGCGGCCCGATGATGCGCGGCGTCCACGGCGACGAGACCGGCAGCGCCCATCGCCCCGAGGGCGGCGACGCCCTTGGCATCGAGCCGGATCAGGACACGATCCTCCCCCGCGTCGATCCCGTATGACAGCGGGCCGACGGTCGGCGGCGAGGAGTAGCTCGCGAGCCCGCTGTCGTCCAGCGACAGGAGGTGAAGCTCCCAGCGCGTGGCGGCGGCCATGGCGCCCGGGAATGGCTCGTGCATGCGGAGCGTGTCGTAGTAGACGGCGGAGCTGTCGGGCGACCAGACAAGAGCACCGATGAGGTCGTCCGGGCCCATGCTCGTCAGCGGCCCGGCGGCATCGGACTCGAGGTGGCGCACATAGATCAGGCCGGGGTTGTCGCCAGCAGCCTGTCGCGCATAGGCCAGCCGCGTGCCATCCGGCGAGACCGCCCAGCGTGCGCGGTCGTCGGAACCCGGCACATTCCATAACCGTCGCGAACGCCCCGTTCGCATATCGAGCGCGAAGATGACCGCCTCGCCCGCGCTGTCGCTCTTCGCCGGTTCGAAGTAGATCAGTCGCCCGGCAAGACCATCCGTCAGCGGTTCCGTTGAGCTGGCGGTCGTAGGATCGGCGGCATCGGCAGAATCGGTCGATCCAGGCGTCGGCAACCCATCCGGGCTTTGCACCAACGGGCGACCTTGACGGAACACCGCCGTCCCCGCCGCCATCAGCGCCGCCACCACCACCAGCGCTGCCAGCGCCGTTGCGGCGCGGCTTCGCGGCGCGGCGCGGCCACTGGCGGGCCTTTCACCGACCGGCGGGCGCGGTCGTCGATCCGTCCGTGGGGCGTCGTCCATCCGCATCCTCGCGTGGCGCATGTTGGAGCGTCGAGCATCGCACCGATCCCGCGGCGATCCAGCGCCGGTGGTGGCCAGGTGGCCAGATTGCCCCAATTCCTGTAGCGCGTCCAACGGTATCCTGCGCGAACGCATTGTGGCGATGCCCCGCGACGATCACCGCATGCCCGAATCGCTTCGATTCGGAATGCGTTCGCCCTGATCCGAGGTAGCCCTCGCGACGCCGCAGGGCCATACTGTCGGCGGCCGGTCGTCGCCATCGAGGTCGAGGCCGTCGTCGCCCGCCCAAGACCGCGAGGGTATCCCGATGCGCCCCGCCGACCGCTCGTCCACCCGCCGCATCACGTCCGTGCTGGCCATCGCGGCCATCATCGCCGTCGCTCCAGCCGCCCCCGAAAGCAGCGGCATCATCGCCCGTGCCGACAATGCCGCCCAATCGGCGCCCGACCCCACCACCACCGGCTACCGCCTGATCTACCGCCTCGACATCCCGGTCGCATCGCCCGGCTACAACGCGGCGCCGGTGCCGTACGACGTCGATGACAGCGCGGACCTCGCCGGCGGTTTCGACCGCATCGGCTACCTGCTGGAGCTGCAAGCCACCGACGGCGCCGAGCAGTGGGTCTGGGCGTCCATGGCCGCTTTCACCCGTGACGTGCGCCAGATCGGCCTGCCGACGGTGCCGAGCGGTGCGTACTTCCAGCGGAGCGTCGGGGCGATGTCCGTATCGTCCAACGTGCCGGGGCTGCCGTCGGGCGACGGCGTGCTCGGGAACATCGAGTTTTGGCCGAGCAACTACGCCCAGGCCAACAGCGCGGGCGTGCCTGGGGCCAGCGACGGCACGTATGACTTCGGCGATTCACCGGGCGGGACGGCGGCCGGCTACGGCTCGTTCCAGGTCCACGCCACCGCCGCGGCGACGACTCTGATGGCCTACAACCGCTGGGGCTACACGGACGCCAGCGACATCGGCATCGGCAACAGCCCGGGCGATAATCCGGATTGGACCTTCCGCCAGAACGCCGCCGACTACACGATGCGGCGCCTCAGCGTGTACGTCCACGAGGCGCCGCTGCCGGCGATCGAGCTGCGCGCGCCCGGGCCGTTCCGCGTCGTCCAGCGCGCGGACGACGACCGCGCCGCGGTGCACATCCAGGGCCGCGCGGCCGCCGGGGCGGATCGCGTCGACGTCGCGGCCGTGCCGATCGACGGCTTTCGGGGCCAGCGGACGGGGTCCGGGCCGGCGGCGCTCGACGGGCGCGGCGCGTTCAGCGCGACGCTGCGGCTGGCGGGCGGCTGGTACCGCATCGAGGCGACGGCCAGCGCGCGGGGCGTCGTCCTCGGGCGGGACGCCGTGGAACCGGTCGGCGTGGGCGAGGTGTTCGTCACGGCCGGTCAGTCGAACTCCGCGAACCACGGGCTGCCGCGCCAAGCGCCCACCGACCCGCGCGTCGTCGCGTACGGCCCCGGCGGCTGGCGGCCCGCCGCGGACCCGCAGCCGATCGCGACCGGCGACGGCGGCTCGCCGTGGCCGGCCATGGGCGATGCGCTGGCGGCGGCGCTGGACGTGCCGATCGGCCTCGTGTCCGTCGGCTGGGGCGGCACGACGGTCGAGCAGTGGCAGCCGGACGGCACGCTCTATCCGCGGCTGCGCGATGCGCTGGCGGCCCTCGCCGCAGAGGATGCGAGCGCAGCCGGCGACGTGGACGAAGCCCGCGGGTTCCGCGCCGTGCTCTGGCACCAGGGCGAATCCGATGCCGCCAACGGGACGACGACCGCCGTCTACACCGAACGCCTGCGCGCGATCATCCGCGCCTCGCGCGCCGACGCCGGCCTCGACGTCCCGTGGGGCATCGCCCGCGTCGGATTCGTGCCCGGGCTCGCGCAGCCGCCGATCGACGCGATCGTGGCGGGGCAGGACGCGGTGATCGCCGGCGGCGATGGCGTCGACGACGTCTTCGCGGGGCCGTTGACGGACGATCTCGTCGGGCCGGAGTGGCGGCACGATGGGATCCACTTCAACGCCGCCGGCCTAGGCGAGCACGGGCGACGGTGGGCGACGGCCATCCAAGCCGCGTTCGCCTTCCCGCCGCCCGCCGCCCCGCCGACCGCCGCGGCGACGGAGACGCGGCCGCCGACCGAGCCGGCGACCGCCACCCCACCACCGCCGTCCATGATTCCGCCCCGGACACCGGATCCGGCGCGGCGGGTTCTATTGCCGATCGCGTTCGCCTGGTCGACCAGCCCGCGTTGAACGGTTGAACGTTGGTCGCGGGTTCGCACTCAGTGGTTGCCGGCCGGCTTCGCCTCTACCGTCACCAAGTACGCCCAGATCGCCTTCAGCTCGGTGTCCGTCATGCGGGCGAACTGTGCGGCGGGCATCACCGCGTTGAGCTTCGTGCCATCCGGCCTTGTCTGTTCGCGGATCGCCTTGATGAAGTCGGCCTCGGTCCACTGCCCAAGGCCGGTCGCGGTGTCGGGCGTGAGGTTCTGCGCCGGCGGCCAGTCGGGCGGCCCGCCGGCGATCTTGCCGCCGGAGAGCGTCGGGCCGTGGCAGCCCTTGCAGGTGTTGGCCAGGTACGCGCCGTACTCGGCCGTCGCCCCTTCCGGCGGCGCCGAGGCCGCGACGGCGGTGTGGTCGATCTTCTCCGCCGAGGGCGCGAAATCGCCCTTGATGACCAGGAACATGCCGAGCGGGCGGAAGGCCACCGGGGGCACCTCGTGGTCCACCGGGGGCAGCTGCTTCAGATAGGCGATGAGCGGCAGCAGATCGCTGTCGGCCATCGGCGTGTAGTCGTCCGAGGGCATCACGGCCAGCGGCCGGCCGTCGGGCGCGACGCCGTGGCGGATCACCCGCACGTAGTCGACGTCCGTCAGCGTCCCGCCGATCCCACCCTTGCCGGAGGTTAGGTTCGCACCGGTGGCCAACCCGAGCATCGGATCATCGACGATCGTCGCGCCCGATGCATCCTCGCCGTGGCACTCGGCGCAGCCGCGGGTGCGGAACACATGCTCGCCGCGCGCGATGGCCTCGGCGCCCGTCGGGACCGTGACCGGCGCCACGTCGATCGCGTAGGTCTTGGACAGCCGCCGGTTGCTGAGCCCGTAGAGGACGCCATACACGATCGCCAACCCGGCGGCCACCATGACGATGAACTTGAACAAGCCCCGAACGAATCCCCCCATGCGCCCTGCTCCTTCGTGCGTTTCGTGATCGCCGGCCGCGGCTCCTCGGCGGCGGACGGCGGGTATAGATGGCACGGATGGGCGGAACGCGCAAGACGGGAGCTGCGCGGCGGCAGCGCACGAGCAAGCGGCCCGATGGCCGATCGCGTCAGTTCTCTGCCGTCGAAGGCCGAGGTCGCTATACTGCGACTTGGCCCGCGCCAGCGACCCGCCGGCGTCGGTCGTGGCATCTCGCCCGTCCCGCCGAGCACCCCCATGATCCGCTCCGCCACCGACGTTCTCCACTTTCTGTTCACGGATATCGAGGGTTCGACCGTGCGCTGGGAAGACCACGGCGCGGCGATGCCGGTTGCCCTCGAGCGGCACGACGCCCTACTGCGCGCGGCGATCGAGCGGCACGGCGGGCACGTGTTCAAGACGGTCGGCGACGCGTTCTACGGTGCGTTCCCCGCCGCAGGCGCCGGGCTGGCCGCGGCCATCGACGCCCAGCGTGCCCTGGGCGCCGAGGACTGGCGCGTGTTCGGCCCCGGCTTCGCCGACCTGCAGGTCCGGATGGGCCTGCACACCGGACACGCTGCGGCCCGGGACGGCGACTACTTCGGCCCGGCGCTGAACCGCACGGCCCGGCTGACGGCGGCCGGCAGCGGCGGGCAGATCCTGCTCTCGGACTCCGCGCAGCGGGCCCTGCGCACCGACCTCCCACCCGGCGTCACGCTGCGCGACCTCGGCGAGCACCGGCTCAAGGACCTCCGGCACGCCGAGCACATCTGGCAGGCGGTGGTCGACGGGCTGCCGGACATCGTGCGGTCCCTGACGACGGCCGGCGAGCTGAGCGCCCGCGACCGGATCGTCGTGTCCGATCCAGACGCGGCCGAGCGCGAGCCGGGGACCGTTCCCACGGTCGTTGTGCGGTCGGTGGCGGACACGTTGGCGGCGCTCCACGCCGTGATCCGTCGCGACGCGCCGACGGTCGTCCTGACCACGGAGCACGTCCGCTTGGCCGCCCAGCACCGGCCCGCCGACCTCACCGAGTACCGCCTGGGCCGCATCGCGGAGTGGAGCCAGCCGCGCTACCGGCTGGACGGGCGGTTCGTCCATCTGACGCTGCTCGTCGACCAGGGCGAGGAGAACGCCACTGGACGTTGGGCGGCCAGGCCGGAGCGCTACGCCGATCTCGGCGTCCTCCTGGCGGCCGTCGACGAGCCGGCCGTCGTCGTGCTCGCCGCGCCCGGCAGCGGCAAGAGCACGCTGCTGCGCCATCTCGAGTTCGACAAGGCGATCGCCGTGCTGCGCGGCGACGACGCAGCTGAAACGGTGACCTTCTTCGTACAGCTGAACCAGTACCGCGCAGACGAGGCCGGCCAGCCCCTCCCATCGCCGGCGCGCTGGCTGGCCGACCGCTGGGCCGATCGCAACCCCGACCTGCCGCCGCTCGACGAATTCCTGGCGGCGGGGCGGGTCGTCCTGCTCCTCGATGCCCTGAACGAGATGCCGGCCCCGTCGGAGCGAGCGTTCCGCGAGCAGGTGGCTGTCTGGAAGGACTGGCTCGTCGACCTGGCTCGGTCGCGGCCGGGAAACCGGGTCGTGTTCAGCTGCCGGCTTTTGGACTACGCGGCGCCGCTGTCCACACCTGCGCTGCGCGTGCCGCAGGTCCTTATCGAGCCGTTGTCCGACGATCAGGTGCGTGACTTCCTCCGCCTCTACAGCCCGATCCGCGGCGACGACATCTGGGCGGTGATCGCCGGGACGCCGCAGCTCGAGGCGCTGCGGGCGCCGTTCTTCCTGGCCCTCGTCGTCGACCAGGTCGAGGCCACCGGCGAGCTGGCCGGGGATCGGGCCGGCTTGTTCACCGGCTTTGTCCGCCAGGCGCTGCGGCGGGAGGTCGAGCGGAACAACCCGCTGTTCGCGCCCGACGATCTCTTGGGCAGCCGCGACATCCGGCGGCTCGCGCAGTGGCAATGGCAGGACGCCTATCAGCTGCCGGAGCGTGGGGCGCTCGTACCGCGCCTCGGCCAGCTTGCGCACCGGATGCAGCGATCGAGTGCGGACGGCGGCGGGAGCCAGGTGCGGGTGGACTACGACACGGCGCTGGACCTCATCGATCATCCGCGCGGTGCCGACATCGTCCGAGCGGGCGTGGGGATCAGCGTCCTGGACGAGGATCCCGCCGCCGACGAGGTGCTCTATCGGCACCAGCTCCTGCAGGAGTACTTTGCGGCGCGGGTGCTGGCGCGCGAACCGGACGCGAACCTGGTGGCCGCGCCGTGGCGGGCAGCCGACCTCACGCCGAATCTGCGCGCGATCATCGACACGCTGCCGCCCGGCGAGACGCTGCCAACGCTGCTCCAAACGGGCTGGGAGGAGACGACCGTCATGGCCGCGGCGATGGCGCCCGAGCCCGCGCCGTTCGTGCGCGCCCTGCTGGAGACGAACCTCGTCGTGGCCGGCCGAGCGGCCCAGCTGCCGACGGTCCGGGCCCGCCTGGGCGACGTGCTACTGCATGACCTGCTCGCGGCCCTGGTGGCGCGCAGCCGCGATCCCGCTGCTGACCTGCGCCACCGGATCGCCTGCGCCGCGGCGGTCGGCGACCTGGGCGACCCGCGCTTCGCGACGCGCCCGGGGGCCTACGGTGCGTTCGTGGTGCCGGCACTCGTCGCGGTGCCGGGGGGAGACTACCCGATCGGCGAGGACGAGCCGCTCCCGTGGTCCGTGCTTGACGTCCGCGGGACCACAGAGGTGCACCGGCCACGTCACGTCGTGCGGCTGGCGGCGTTCGCCATCGGCCAGTTCCCGGTGACGAATGTCGAGTACGCTTGCTTCATGGCCGCCGGCGGCTATGACGATGACCGCTGGTGGGACACGGCCGAAAGCCGCCGCTGGCGCCGGGGCGAGCTTGGCAACACGGGCCTGAAGTCGAACGACTGGATATGGCGGCGACGCTTCGAGGCCGAGCCCGGGCTGTTCGAGCAGATGGAGGCCGAGGGGCGCTTCCCGAGCCCAGACGTGCTGGAGCGCTGGCGCGGTTGGCTCGCCCTGGACGAGGCGGCGTTCGAAGCTGCGATCGGGGCCCGCTGGCAAGCCAAGCGCGAGACCGAGCCGCGCTTCTGGCGCGATGAGCGGTTCAATCGGCCCACGCAGCCGTTGGTCGGGGTGTGCTGGTACGAGGCGCGGGCCTACTGCGCTTGGCTCGCCGCCCAGCTGGAACGCCCGATCCGCCTGCCGACCGAGGCCGAGTGGGAAGCGGCCGCCCGCGGCTCCGACGGCCGCCGCTACCCCTGGGGCGACGACTGGGACTGCCTGCGGGCGAACGGCAACGAGACCCGGATCTGGCGGACGACGCCGGTCGGCGTGTTCGTCGAGGGCGACAGCCCGTTCGGCGTCGGCGACCTGGCCGGCAACACGACCGAGTGGACATCGAGCCTCGTGGGCGGCAGTCCGGATGGCAGCCGGCCCGCCGAGTACCCCTACCCCTACGACCCCGCCGACGGCCGCGAGGACCCCGCCGCGCCCGTCTCACTCTGCCGGGTCCTCCGCGGCGGTGAGTGGAGCTACGTCCAAGGCAACGCCCATTGCGCCTATCGCGGGTTCAACCTGCCGGACGTGCGGCTGGATGTAACGGGATTCCGCGTGGCGGTGGGGCTGTGAGGCCGCATTGGCGTCATCCTACCTTGTCGCCACCCCGTTCTCGAACGAGTACGCCAGCGTGTCCGCGACGGGCTGCCCGACACCGTCATCCACGAACCGGACGCCGCGTCGGTCTTGGACAGGCCGGCGTTCGGCTGGATCGACCGCGACCTGGAGCGGCGCGCGCAAGGGTATGCCATCGCCGAAGTAGTGCCCGAGCACATGGGCGAGGTGAAGGAGCGGCGCCTGGCGTGGGTGGCCAAGACGCGCGGTGGCGAGGGACCGCCTCACCAAGGAGGTCACGCGTTCTCGTGCTACGCTGTTCTTCGTGGACGCGGCTGTGTCTTTGTGGAGGCGACGATGGAATCACAGAACATTACGGTCTCACTACCCAAGAGCGTGCTAGTGCGGGTCAAAGTCATCGCTGCGCGACGGCAAACTTCCGTGTCGAGTCTGCTCACGCAGGCGTTGGAGCGGCTCGTTGCGCGCGATGATGCCTACGCGCGGGGTCGCCGGCATCATCTGGCGTGGCTGGACGCGCCTGCCGATCTCGGGACGAACGGTGTCATCGACGTGACGCGGGATGAGTTGCATGAGCGATGATGGCAAGCGGACCAGCGCACGGGTGGTGAACCCGTTCGTGGGCTGACGACTGATTTCCGGGCAGCGCTGGCCGGAGCACTTCGATGGCCCACTGTGTCTCTCGAACGCTCCAGGAGCCAGTGAAGAAAGGGGGCTTGCCGCCTTGAACGCCTCACGACCTTCGGCGAGCCTGTGCGACTATACTCCTCGCCCACGGCGAGTCACCCCACGTCGTGCAGCACCAACTTGGCCACAGCGACTTACGAACGACAATTGGAATCTACGCGCAGGTCACCACGGTCATGGCGGCCAGCGCCGCCGCGACCATGAACGACTCGTTCAGTGGCGGCGGCGGCGCGCAGCGGTCGGCGGTCGGCGGTCGGCGTCGTGAAAAGTGGCGGGGCAGCGGCCAACTGTCACCATGACTGCCACGACCGCCCGTCGGCGGCATAGCCGCCAACTCGCTTTTACGGAGTACGCGCCCCCATAGCTCAGGGGATAGAGCAGCGGTTTCCTAAACCGCGTGCGTAGGTTCGAGTCCTACTGGGGGTACTACCGTTCGGCGACTGGCGGCGCGCGGAGCCAGACACAGGCCGGCCGGACGTCGACACCTGACACCTGGCGGGGTCGTTCCGCAAGGAGCCGTTGCCGTGAAGCTCACCGAACTGCCTCCCCTTCCAGTGCTCTCCGAATGGCTCCAGCACCCCGGGGCGTCCAACGTCGGCGTCCGCACGATCCCGTATGACATCAACGATCTCGGCCACGCCGTCGGCGCGTCCTTGGGACACTACACGGGCGAGCCGGGCGAGCCATACGTGCGGGCCATGCTCTGGGTCGATGGTGAGCCCGCCGCCCCGCTCCGGACGGACAACGCGTCCGAGGCGATGCGCATCAACAACCGCGACGAGGTGCTGATCGCCGAGATGGCGCCGGGCAGCTCGTCTGCAGCCAGCCGGTTCCACCTGCTGCGGCGGGCGACCGACGAGACGATCGACCTGGCCACGCTCATCCAGGGGTTGACCTATACCTACGATCTGGACGATCACGGCCGGCTGCTGGCCCTTCGCCAGATCGGCGAGGAATTCCTGTTCGAGGTGCTCATCCACGACGTGGACAGCGGTGCGCAGGTGGTCCTGCCGCCCTTCCGACCCGGGTGGACGATCCGCTGGATCGACCAGTACGGCTGGCTCGGCGTCGCCGGAAGCGACGGGCAGGCGCGGTATTGCAAGCCGATCGGTTTGGACAACGCCGGCCGGGTGTGTGCGGTCATCGAACTGAGCGAGAACCAGTTCGAG
>JBDTSC010000010.1:0-27462 GCA_039931375.1 Ardenticatenales bacterium | reverse complement strand
GCGCTCGCACCAAAGCGCTCGCACCAAAGCGCTCGCACCAAAGCGCTCGCACCAAGGCGCCCGCCCGGCCGCTGTGGTAGACTGAACAACCCTCCGAACGCGCAGCAAGGCGGTCCAATGTACAGTGTCTACGCATCGCTCGGCGCCGCGGCGGCGGCTTCGCTCGCGGCCTGGCAGCTGAGCCACCGCTGGTGGGTCGCCTTGATCGCTGGCCTCGTGGCGACCGTTGCGGTCTTTGGCGGCATCAGCTATTGGGTCCGCCAGCAGCTGAACCAGCGCATGCCCCCCATCGAACAGGCGGTGCAGGGGCAGAGGGTTGAGCAGGCGCTTAAGCTCCTGGAAGGGCTGCGCGTCCTCGGCCGTTGGCAACTGGGCCTCAACGCCGTCGTCGACGGGCAGATCGGCGTGATCACGTACGCGACGAAGATGGATTTCGACCACGCCCAGCCGTACCTCGAGCGGGCCGTCGTCAAGAACTGGCACGCCAAGGCGATGCTGGCCGCGCTGCACTACAAGGCGCGTCGCTTCGACGACGCCAACCGGGTCTTCGAGGAGGCGGTGCGCTTCAACAAGAAAGAAGCGATGCTCTGGGCCGCCTACGCCTGGTGCGAGTCGCGGCGTCAGAACCGGGCCAAGGCGATCGAGATCCTCCAGCGCGCATTGAAGGCGCTGCCGAACAACGCGGATCTGAAGGACAACCTCTCATCCTTGCAGCAGGACAAGAAGCTGAAGATGAACGCGTACACCCCCGAGTGGTGGGCGTTGCACCTCGAGCGACCGCCGGCCAAGGTGCTCATGGCCGATCAACGCCAGCAGCTGCGCGTGCGCCAGATGCGGCGGATGCGCTCCTAGGCGCGTCGCCCAGCGCACGCGAGTTGTCCGCAGCCGCATAACAACCGCACGCGATCGTCCGTTGTGCACGCCGGGAGCCCCTGCCAGACGCCCCGTCGGAGCCGATCATGCGTGCCACTGCCGTCTGGCGCTCGGCCGGCCCTCGCCGGCCCCTCGAGCGGATCACAGCCGTCGCCTTGCGCGGGCTGTGCCTGGTGATCCCGTTCCTCCTCGTCCTGACCCGCCCTAACGGGCCACCCTGCGGCGTCCAAGGCGCTCGCCCCGTCGACTGCGGCGTGGCCGCCCACGCCGCGGCGGAACCCACGCCGTCCGAGCCGCCGCTGTGGACCCGACTGGACCAAGCGGGCGGCGCGCCGACGGCCATCGCGCTCGCGGGGCGCGTGGCCGTGGTCGGCGTGGCGGAGTCCGCGTGGATGGTCGACCTCACCGTCGACAACCAGCCCCGGTTGATCGGCCGCACCCCCCTCCTGGGCGGCACGATCGTGGATGCCGCCGTGATCGGGCAGACGGCGGTGCTCGCGCTTGGCGCGGGCGGAATCGTGTTGATCGACTTCTCCGAGCCGACGACCCCCGTCGTCGGCGACCGGTTGGACGGACAGGCGGACACCCTCGCCGTCAGCGGTGATCGCGCGATCGTCTGCGGCGGCAGCGGCTGCCGGATCGTGCGCATTACCGCGCCGGCCGACGGGACGACGGTCGGGACCGTCGCCTTCCAGGGCACGGTTGGACAGGTCGCGGCCCGTGGCAGCGACGCCTTCATCGTCGTGGACGGCGCCGCGGCGGGCACGGGCATCGTCCTGCACGTCGTCAACATCGCCGATCCGGCCGGCCCGCAGACACTGCAGACCAAGTCGCTGGTGGCGAGCCCCGTCCGCGGCCTGAGCGTGAACGGTGACTGGCTGTGGGTCTTGCAGGACTCCGGCGACCTGCGCGCCTACGACCTGTCCGGCGATGGCCCGCCGACTCCCCGCGGCGGAACCCGCGTGCCAGCCGGCGTCCAGTCGACCGGCGTCCATCCGTTGGCCGTGGCGGGCGACCGCGCCTATATCGCGTCTGGTCTCGAGGTGAGCGCGATCGACGTCACGCAGCCTACCGCGCCCCGCTTCTTGGGCGCGACGCCCGTCGACGGCCTGATCGCGGCGCTCGCCGCGACATCGGACCGACTGTACGTCGCGAACCACGCCGACCTGCTCGGCGGGCGCCGGGCGTTCCACGGCGTTGAGGTGCTCGCGGCGGCGCTCGAGAGCGGGCCGCGTACCCTGGGCGCGCTAGACGAGGCATGGAGCGCCTATGGCGTCGCACTGCACGGCCCATCGCAGGCCGTGGTCGCCGCCGGCCGCAGCGGGCTGCGGATCATCGACCTGGACGGGCCGGGGATGGCGCGCGAGATCGGCTCGTGGCGGGCTGCGGCGGAGCTCGTGGACGTCGTCGTGATCGGCGACGTCGCGTACGCCGCGGATGCCAGCAACGGCGCGATGGTGCACCTGGTCGATCTGTCGGATCCGACGTTGCCGCGCACCATCGGCGTGCTGCGCGAGCCGGCCACCCGCGCCAACGCGCTCGTGCGCGTCGGCCGCTTCGTGGCGGTCGGACTTCAGCCGCGCCAGCTTGCCCTTCTGGACGCCTCGGATCCGCGTGCGCCCCGCCTCACCGGCCAAGTGGACCTGCCCGGCGCGACGATGGCGCTGGCCAGCCGCGGCCGCACCCTGTTCGCGCTCACAGGTCGGCCGCAGCGCTGGCCGACGCTCGTCGTGTTGGACGTCGCCGACGACGGCACCGCCAGGGTTCGCGAAGCGCTCTCGCTCGACCTGCCGCTCGAGGATCGTTCGCTCTTCGGCTTGAGCGTGGACGGCGACACGGTGCTCGTGGGCGCAAGCGGGCTCGTCGTCGCCATCGATGTCGCGGAGTCACCGCCGCGTGAGGCCGGACGCGTGAGCCTGACGCATCCGGCCGTCGGTCTGTTCGGCGCGGGCGGTCGCGCCGTCGCCGCTGGCGGCGGCCTATCGCTGATCGACTTCACGGATCCCGCGGAGCCGGTTGTCCTGGCGACACAGGCATGGCCCGCGGCGTGGCCCGAGGTCCGCAACGCCGTTGCCGTCAGCGGCGATCGGATCGTCGCCGCACAGTGGGACGCTGGGCTTTCCATCGCCCGGATCGGTCCGGCGGAGTGGGCGCCGCAGGCGCCGGCCGAGCCTCCAACGCCGCCCGCGACCTCCACCATCGCGCCGCCGACGAGCACGCCGGCCGAGCCGACCGCGGCCCCCGACACGCCGACACCCGATGGCGTGGGCACCGATGTCCCGCCGGCCACGACGGCCATGCCCACGCCGACCACGCCGACCACGCCGCCCGTGACGTCGTCGCCGGCGCCCACGGCTTCGGCACCGCCGGCCACGCAGCCCACAGCGCCGTCGTCCGGCGGAACGGCGTCCGCGGCGACGCCGACCCCGACGACCGCCCCATCGTCCGCACCGTCCGTGACGGCGGTTGCCTCGGCCACCCGCACGGCGCGGGCGTCGTCCACGCCGCGGCCAAGCGCTGGGGCGGGCCGCCCCGTGTCGATCTTCCTGCCGCTCGCCGTCACGGAGTCGTGTCCGCCGCGGGATGTGTTCACCGACATCGTGCTGGTCGTCGATGCGTCGACGAGCATGGCGGAGCGGACGAACTCCGGCCAACAGAAGATCGACGCCGCCCTGGACGCGGTCTGGACGTTCCTGGACGGCCTGCGCCTGCAGGGGAGCGCGGATCGGGCCGGGATCGTGGTCTTCAACGACGTCGCCACGACGCTGCAGCCCCTGACCAGCGATCGACGGAAGCTGGTCTCCGCCCTGCGCCGCGTAGCGCTCGCGCCGCGCTCGCGCGTCGATCTCGGGATCACGACGGCTGCCACGGAGCTGATCGCCAACGGACGGACGAAGGCGGTGCAGGCGATGATCGTCCTGTCCGACGGCAAGGCGAATCCCGTGGCGCCCAGCGGGGTGATCACCGCGGCGCGCAACGCTCGACAGGCCGGCCTGTCCGTCTTCGTCGTCGGCATCGGGCCCGACATGGACGCGCCGACGCTGCGCGCGATGGCCGGCGCCGCCACCCGCTACTTCCCGGCGCCGGACGCGGACCAGCTGCGCCCGATCTATGCCGCGTTGGCGCGAACGGTTCCGTGCCCGTCGTCGGGCTACTGGTCCAAGCGCTAGGCCGGCGCACCGCCCAACGAATCCGGCGCACCGAGCCGGGCGGTGATCGCCGCGGCGGCCGTCTCGACGCTCAGCCACTCCATCGGCGACGGCGCGACCGGCGCGAGGACGGTGACGTCGGCGCCGACGGGACGCCACACGGCCGGTGACGTCGGGCCGAACAGGGCGATCGTTGGCACGCCTAGCGCTGCGGCGAGATGCGTCGGTCCGCTGTCGTTGCCGATGAACGCCGCCGCGCCGCGCAGGAGCGCCTCGAGGTCCGGAAGCGTCGGGGATACCCGGACGTCGAACTCCGCGCGCCATGAACGCAAGGCTACCTCCGTCCATCGTTCGTACTCCGCTTCGCCGAGCACGATGCGGACCGCATGGCCGCGCTCCGCGAGGATCCGTGCGAGGTCGGCGAAGCGATCCGCCGACCAGCACTTGACGGCCGCGCCGCTGCCGGGGTGGATGAGGACCGGCCTGTTGTCCGGCGAGCCGCGGACGGAAGAGGCCGGCGCCGGCCAATCCGCGGCCGTGCCTAGACCCGGCAGCGTTGGGCCGAGCTGGGCTGCGCACCAGGCCGTGATGTGCGTCGCGCCATCATCCGGCGGGCGCGGCGAGATGAACGCGATCGCGGCGTGCGGCGCGAGAGCGCGCACCGTCGCCGCCCACGGATCGTCCCGGCGGGCGACGAACGAGACGATCGACGTCGCCGATCGCAGCGCGTCGGCCAGATCCGGGTCATGCGCCAGCATGTCGATCGCGACGGCGGCCGGCGCGTGGAGGCGCGCGAATCGAGGCTGATCCCCGTCCACCGGCACAACGCCCTCCACGCACCGCGCGGCCAACTGCGCGGCGCGCCACGGCGCGACGATCCACACCTCACCGCGCGCGGCGAGCGAGCGCAGCACCCAGAAGGACAGCACCAGATCGCCGAGCGTGCCGGAGTGGAACACGATGGACCGCGCTGGGGGAGGCACGATGGGATCAGGGGGCATTTGCACCTCCGGTGAAAGCGCGGGTGGGCGGCGCCGGCGTCGGCGACCAGGGCATCGGACAGCGCAGACCGAGGCGCTCGCGCACGCGATCGAGATCGGCGACGTTGACGATCCCGTCACCGTTCACGTCGCTGCACGCGTCGATCTCATCGATGGGCCGGCGCATGTCCCAGGCGACGCGCGCGAGGTCGCGGACGTCGATCACGCAGTCCGGCACTACATCGCCCCGCACAAAGGCCACCGGGCCGAGGTCGAGCCGCTGGCGGGGCTGAAGCGTCACGGGGCCGGCGGACGCCGTCAGCGCACAGGGCGCGGTAGCCGTCACGACGTTCGTCGCGGCTGGAAGCCCGGAAAAGCCGAAGCGGCCGGATCGCCCGCTGAGTCCGATCGTCGAGCCGACGAAGACCCGCCCGCCGCGCAGTGGGACCCCGTCGCGCCAGAGGCGCCCGATCGCGGACGAGGCGGCGCGGTCGCACGGCGGCGTGCGCGCGCTGAAGCGTTCGGCTGTGAGGCGCGCGCAGCCTGCGTCCGGGATCACCCAGCCTTCGACGGACACGTACGCCCCGACCAACGCCGGCAGGCGGGCGTCGTCAGACAGAAGCGTCGCGGCGGCGCCGCCGTCGCACGCCGTCACCCGAAAGCCATCCGCCTGGCAGCCGAAGAGGGATGGATCATACGAGAGGAAGCCCTCGACGGCCCGCCACTCGCGCTCGGGCTCCGGCAGCTGACCGACGCTGATCCGAACGGTTGGCGCGCCGGGATCCTGGGCCTGCTCCCATGCCAACAGCGCGCGGCCGCGGGCGTCGATCACAAGCGCCGGGTGCCGCGCCACCGGAAAGCGGATCGTGCCATCCACTCGGGTTCGTTCCTCGACCGCCGCAGAGCCGATGCGTCCGCTGTACAGCCGCACCCGGTCACCCGGCCGCGCCTCGGTCCACGCCAGCGCGACGGCGCCATCCGGCGCGGCGGCGGCCGCCACGTCCAGCACGGCGCCGTTCTCGCCCGCGGGCAACCGGCGCGACGGCTCCCAGTATGGGCCGCCCGGCGGGAATCGCGCCATCCGAAGGGTTCGTCCGCCGTCATCGTCCACCCCCGCCCATACGGCGGTCACGGCGCCGTCCTTCGCCGCCGCAAGCGCGGGCGGGCCGGCGATCCCGCCGGTGGCGGCGGACAGCGGCGCATCCGGCCACCAGACGAACGCTCGCTCGGGCAGCAAGCTGGTCCACACCGCCGGTGCGCCGTCGCGGTTGTCGATCCAGACCGCGTGCAGTGTGCCGTTGGGCGCAAGGGCGAACGCCGGATGGGTCTGCGCCCCGGCGAGCGGATCGTGCACGGCCGTGACGTCGCGCCACGTACCGCCCAGCAAGCGTTGGCGATAGAGCACGTCCGGGCTGCCGCCGCCCCGATCACACCACGCGACGTGCACGTTGCCGATGTGATCCGCCGCGATCGCCGGGTCGGACCGCAACGCGTCCGATCGTCCCGCGCTGACCACCTCGGCGGGAGACCAGCGCGCCGGCGACGCGCTGGCCGGCCGCATGCGATGGACGATGTCCGAGCCGGACGACGTCGTGCGCACATACGCCACGTGCAGCCAGCCGATCGCATCCACCGCGATCGCCGGTTCGCTGCAGTGCGCGTTTTCCGGCCCGCATGGGATTCGCTCCGGCGGCGTCCAACCGTTCCGTTCGAACACGGAATACGAAATCGCGGTGCGGGTTGCACCGTCCGGCCCGTCGATCGGCGCCGTCCAGACCACATGCACGGCCCCCAGCGCGTCGCTCGTCGCGTCGGCTTCGGCTTGCCACCCACCGTCCGCGAGGTCGGAGGGCGCGCTCCATTGGGCGTACGTCATCGCCGCCCGCGACGCCGGCGGCGACGGCAGAAGCCAGCCCATGGTGGCGGCGCCCACGATCGCAGCGACCGTGCACAAGGCGATCGACCGATTTGGCGCGCAGGTCATCGGCGACCGCCTGGACGCGGGATCCCGTTGGTGGGGATCGGTGCGGGCGACGCCGCGATCCGGCGCTTTGCGGACGCCCGGGTTCGCGGCGCGATGGCCGGCAGCGCGATCGCCTGCAGCGCGGCGTCGTAGCTCGGCGCCATGGCGGTCCAGGCGAACGTCGCGACGGCGGATCGCAGATCATCCTGAGCGGCGCGGCGCGCGTGCCGCGCGGATGCGGTCGCGGCGGCGGCGAGCGCGGCGCGGGTGAGCGCGAGCCGCTCGTCGGCGTCGGCGTACAGCACCTTGGCTGCGGCGTCCACCGGAACCCAACCCTCGTAGGCCAGGCCGCGCGGCAGCACCGGCCACGCGCCCGCCCAGACGGCCTCGCAGACGCTTGCGCCGAAGAACTCGTGTCGGGCCGTCGATACGACGACGTCGGCGTCCACCAGACACGCTTCGTACGCCGCGCGGTCGGCGACGAAACCGGTGTGGATCGCCCGATCGCCTAGGACGGCCAGCGCCCGGGCGCGTGCGGGGTGCTCGCGACCGAACGTCTCGCCCAGGAGAAGGGCCTCGAAGCGCTCGCCGGCGTCCACGAGCGATTCCAGCAACGCGACGAACGCGTCCGGGTCCTTGTCGTGCTCCCAACGGTGGTTCCAGACCAGCCGCGGCGGCCGGTGCGCCTCATCCGCTGGGCGGGGCGGCGGCGCCGACAGGGGCAGGCCTAGGGCCAGGACTTCGCTCTTGGCGGCGATCGTTTGGACCAGACCATCGGGCCGCTCATCGGGGAACTGGCGGACGAAACCGGGCAGTGCGCCGAGAAACGTGTCCCGGTTGTGCTCGGAATTCCAGAATACGCGATCCGCCGCGAGGGCCGAGGTGATGTTGAGCCAGCCATAATGGGCATCCGGACGCGCTGCGCGGCGGGCCCGCGATGAGCTCCATGCGGCATCGATCGGCGATGGCGGGTACGCCAACTGGTTTTCGTGCATGTAGAGCGCAATCGGCGCATCGAGCCGGTGGGCGATCAGCCCTCGGAACGTTGCGACGTCGAGCATGTCCGTGGTGAGGATGATGTCGGGCGGCGGCCCCGGTCGCGGCAGTGATCGGGCCAGGGATACGGCCGCGCCGTGCATCCGCCACTTCCAAAAGCGGCCGGGGAGGCAGAGCACGGTCCAATCGATGGCGGAGTGTTCGACGAAGCCCTCGGCCCACGATCGGTGGGAGCCTGCGTCATACGGTTGGAGCAACAGCCCGCGCATCGGCGTCAACGGCTCGGACGGGCCGCGCCGAGCGACTCAAGCGTCAGCTCGATCGGGTCCGGCGCGACGCTGACGCGCTCCAGACCCGGCGGCAGGCGCAGGTTGACCGGGACACGATGCACCCCGGCGGCCAGCCGCCGCGCGATCACGACAGCCTTCAGATCGGCCGCCGTGAGCTGGTCGAGCACGGGCCGATCGCCGCGCAGGACGACGATCACGGTCGGCGGGCTGATCACCGCCTTCAACCCCGGCGGGACCCCCTCCGCTTCGACCGGTACCGTGTACTGCTGCGACCCGCGCAGTACGTCCACCTGAACGGTCACCGTGATGTCGCCGTCTGGCAGGCCAACGGCCTCGACGCCCGCCGGCAGCATGAGCGGCGACCGCAGTTGCGTCGTGCGCGTGATCGGACCGAGGTCGATCGGGCGGGCGCTCACCTTGCCGGCGGCCAACAGCTGCTGAATCCCTTCGCGCGGTCCGAAGACGTGCACTTCCTTCGGGTCATACGTCATGCCCCGCCAGTCGTAACCTGAAGGCACGTTGCCGTGCGGTTCGACGACCACCGGCAGGCGATAGCCGAAGCGCGTTGGGTCGACGGTCACGGTGACCGTGTTCGGATCCAGCGCTACGTGCTCGATGACGGTACCGGACGCGTCCATCGCCACCAAGGGCAGGCCGGACAGCCGGGGCGTCGTGCTGCCGGAGAGCATCGCGCTGTCGACCAGGGCGACGGCCCGCGCGATCCGGGCGAGCACCGTGCGCGGGCCCGTAACCTGCACCTTCGCCGGATCCGTCTCGCGCTCACCGAGGTCCACGCCGCCCTCCGCCTTGTTCGCGAGCTCCACCTCAACGCGGAGCGTGCTGGTGACGATCGGATCGAGGCGCACCGCGACGGCCGGCGGATCGGTGGTCAGCACGCGCAGCGCTTGGCGGCGCCGTACGGACCAGCCCACTTCGTCCCGCCAGCGCCAGTGGACGGGCACGTCTACGGGCGTGTCCACGGCCGCGACCGCCTGCGGCGAGGTGATGCCGGCGAGGTCGACCACCAGCACGAGGTCAGCGGCCGTTTGAGGGCCGACCGCATCCTTGAACCCACGCACCAGCGCCTTCACCCGACCCTCGTCCACGGACAGGGGCATGAAGCCATCCGGGACGTGCTCGTACGTCAGGGGCAGCCCTCCCGTCGCGGGGACCGGCGTGGTGGTCATGGGCCGTTCCGTGTCGCTGGTCAACAGCCACACCATGAGCGCGAGGAACAACGCCAGGAGCAGCGAGCTGACGCTGTCGAGCCACTGTCGCATGCTACCGCTGCTCCGGTGCCGGGCGGCCGCGCCACGCGCGGCGAACGAACCGAGGCAGCGCCCATCGCGCGATTCGCCGGCTCTTGGACCAGCGCGTCGGGGTCGTGCGGCCGACGAGCCCGGTGGTCAGGAGGCTGTGCAGGCTGCTCTCCTCGAGGTGGCGCGTCAGCTTCCCGTCCGCGGCAAGGGATATCGTCGACGTCTCCTCCGACACGGCGATGACCAGCGCGTCCGATCGCTCGCTGCTCGCCATCGCCGCGACGTGGCGGGTGCCGAGCGTCTCGTCCGGCGCGGGCAGATCGCCGATCGGGATGACGACGCGCGCGGCGGCGATCCGGTCGCCGCGCACGACGACGGCGCCGTCGTGCAAGGGCGTGTGCGGGTAGAAGACCTGCAGCAAGAGATCGACGGACACCTTGGCGTCCATCTGCAATCCGTGCTCGATCAGATCGTCGAGCGCCACGCCGCGCTCGATGACGATCAGTGCCCCGTGGCCGCGTTCGGCCAGGCTGCACGCGGCCTGGGTCAGCGTCTGCACCACGAACGGTTGGCCGACGAGCTCCGTGTGCCGCCCCATCAGCAGCCGCGTTCCACCCAGCCGATCGATCGCGCGGCGCAGCTCGGGCTGGAACACCACGGGCACCGCGACGATAACGCCTTCGAGCAGCACACGCGTGACGGTTTCAAACGCGCGCAGCTCAAGCGCCGCCGCGTTACGGATCACGAAGTAGATCAGCGCCAGCATCAGCGTGCCGCGCAGCAGCCGAATCGCGCGGGTGCCGCGGACGACGTACAGCAGCGAGTACACGAGCGCCGCGACGAGCAGGATGTCGAGCACGTCGCCGACGCCCATCGCCATGATCCGCGCCGCGATATCGCCCAGCGTTGCGCTCAATAGTCCCGCCCGGATTCGTCATCGGTCTCGCCCAGCCCGCGGTCGGGCACGGCAAGAGTATAGGGAGGACCGCTCAGCGGGACAACGACCACGTGTTGGGCGACCGTGGCGCCCTCCGCGCCGCATCAAGGCGGCTGGCCCCGGTCAGCGAAGGAGCCCATCCACGGCGCAAACCCCCGCCATCAGCGCCGGCAAGCCGATCGCGATGCGGGTGCGCACCGCTGTGCGCGCCGGCCGGAGCGGCCACAGCGGCCACGCCGCCGCGGCGACGAGGCCGGCCACCCATAGGCCCGCCGGACGCTGGCCGAGGACCAGCCCGGCCGCGAGCAGCCCCGCGCCAAGCCAGACGATCGGGGCCGGTGGCGCGAACGGCTGCGTCGGACGATCGTCCACAGCCGCCACCAGCAGCGCCGCGCCGGCAAAGATGAGGAACGCGGCGGCGCCAAACAGCGCCCGTCGACCGCCCCAGCCGACCGCGGATGGGCCGCCTGACGCCGTGATGGCCCATCCCCCGAGTGCGAGCCACGTGCCGGCGGCGGTGGCCATGCTGCGCATCGCGCCGCGACGCTGAAGCCCCCTCGGCGACGGGGCTCGCCCAAACGCTCCGTCCACGGCGATGGCGGTAACGGCCACGAGCAGGGGCCAGAGGCCCAGGAGCGCCGCGATCGAAAGGCCGGCCGCGGCGTGGCGGATGGCCTGATTCGGCGAACGGTGCGGTCCGGCCTCGGCCGGCCCGCCGATAGACGCACCGTCGCCCCGTCGCTGCTCCGACGCCGACTCGAACAGCCACAGCAGCGCCGCGATCGCCGCGAGGCGGGCGAAGGCGTCCGGATGGACCAGGCGCGGCGCGGCCAACAGCGCGCCCCAGACGATCGGCCACCCGCCACGCAACTGGGCGAGGAGCGTGATCGCCGTCCAGCGGGCAGGCCACCGGGCCGCCCGCGGGCTCGTTGCGCTCTGCGGAGGGACGCCCTGCGGCATCGGTTAGCGGCCCAGCCGTCGTCGAGCCATGTCGATCCAGAGCATCGCGGTCTCGGGATCGATCGGCAGCACGCTCGGCGCTTCGAGCGCGGTGACGATCTCGCCCGGCGATCGCTCCGCCAACTCGTTCAGCGTATGAACGCCCGCGGCGCGCAGGAGGTGCGCGTAGATCGGCGAAATGCCTGGGATGCGCCGCAGGTCGAGCGCCGCGCCCATGTCCGCGTCCGCGTCCGCGTCGTCACCGTCATTGTGGGAGTCGCCGGATGCGGCGGCTGGTTCGGCGTTCGGCGCGGGTGCGACGGAAGGCGTGGACGTTGCGGTCGACATGGGGGCAGCGGGAGCCTCCTGCGACGCGGGTGACGGCGGTGGGGTGGTCGGAACGGGCGCAGCGGGCGCGATGAGCAACACGGGCCCAGCGGGCGTATCGGGCGCAGCCGGCACAGCGGGCGCAGCCGGCACAGGTGGCACAGGCGGCGGGCTCGGCGCGGCCACGGGGGGCAAGGCGTCGTCCCGACCGTCGGTCGGCGCGGAAGGGACTTGATCCATCCGGGGTACGAACAGCGCCATCAGCGCTACGCCGATGGCGCGGCTGCAGAAAAGAAGAAGGAGCAGGCCGCCGAGGCAGAACAGGACCGGCGGGCCGCTGCGTGTGATCAAGGAGATCACGACCGCGATCGCCGCCAGTCCCAGGCCCGTTTGGAGCGGCGCGCCTCTTCGGCGCAGCAAACGGGCGCCGAAGCGCTGGCCGATGCCGAGAGAACCCGCCGCCGCGAGGCCGAGCGGCACGATCGCCAGCACGCGGACGAGCGGAACGCCTCGCAGCAGCACGATCACGGCGCCGATCACCGCGATCGTGGCCAGTCCCAGCACTCCGTCCACGAACGTCCAGCCCGCGCCGCGCGCGGCCTGGGCGCGAAGTCCGGCGACCGCCTCCGGAAAGAACGCCGCGGCAAGGCCGCCGAACAACGTGGCCAGCAGCGCCGTGACGAGCACGCTCAGCAACAGGACGGCGAACCCAACGGCCGTTCGCGCCTCGGCTCTCGTCGCACCCGACCAACCGGCGCCGAGAAGCGTCGTCGAGCCCTCGATGACCGCTCCCGGCGCGGCTCGAACGGTCGAACCGGTGACGTCGCCATCGACGCGCCCCGCAGCGCCGACCGAGACGGCGCCGGACGCGTACACATCGCCCGTCACGTGTCCGTTGATCGAGGCATCCCCGTTGATCACGTTCACAGCGCCGACGACGTCACCGTCAACGTCCGCCGAACCGTAGGCGACGACGATTCCGCCGTCGACGGAGGCGCCGCGCGCCACCGCGACGTGATGACCGACCACCCACAACCGACAGCCGCGAGGGCTGCCCGCTTCGACGATCACGTTGTCGTTCAACACGGGGCGGCAGTCCTGTGCCATCACCGGCGACGGGCGCGAAGCCCATCGCCCCAAGCCGACTGCGAGCACGGAGCCGAAGAGCGCGAGCCGCAGGGCGCGCCGCATCACAGCCGCCGTCGTGCGGTGGCGCGGTGGCCGAAGCCCCGCGGCGCGACGGTCGCACTGAACCACAGCAGCGCGATGCCGACAGCCGCCATGCCATAGAGCCCAATACGGCCGCTCACCATGGAAGTGGGCGAGCCGAGGGACAGCAGGGCCATGACCACGCCGTGGCCCGCGTCCAATGCCACCAGCGCCACAGGCGTGGAGACCAGGACCCGGTGCCACTGCGCGAACAGCTCGGACGCCGTCCAGCTCACGAGCAACACCCCGCTGATGACCATTCCGATCGCGCCGAGCGCTCGCCGCCAGGACGGGACACGCCGCAAGTCCGCGTCGATGCCGATCATGACGCGGGCCGCGAAACCTGCCGGCACATCGACGTCGCGATCCGCGGCAAGCCAGCTGTCCAGCCACCCGGGCGTGGCGTCGTTCGGGTCGTCCCCGTCCAGTCCGTCTCTGGGCCAAACCGACAACATGCTCATGCCAAGCTCCTTCGCTCCGCTCGTCCAACCGACCTATGCGTCATCTCGAGTGACTCCCCGTCGCCAAACCGCGGCTGGCGCCTGTCATCGGACCCGCGGCCACCCGTTCGGCGGCCGCCGTGGACTCTCTGGGCGGCGGCATCGCGGCGCCATCGAGCGCGGCGGCGTCGCCGTCCATGAGGAGATGGGCCAACTGCCGCCGCGCTCGGTGCAGACGGCTCTTGATCGCGGACTCGCTCTCGCCCGTCAACTCCGCGATCTCGGCGTAGCCGAAGTCGTGCCAATAGAGCAGGACGATGACTAGGCGATGATCCTCCGGCAACTGCTGGAGCACGGCTTTGACCCGCGCTGCATGATCCTGATAGATCGCCTCGTTCTCCGGATCGATCGACCGAGCCGCCGGCTGCCGCCATGGGGGCATGGCGTCGAGGGACACCTCCTGCAGCCGCCGGCGGCGAATGCGATCGATGCAGTGATGAGCAGCGATCGACAGCAACCAGGTGGAGAACGGTCGGTTCGCGTCGTACGCCGACAGCGCGCGATGCGCCTTGATGAACACGTCCTGCGCCGCGTCCTCCGCATCCTCGTACCGGCCGAGCATCCGCAGCGCAAGGTTGAATACGGGACGTTCAAAGCGATGAACGAGCGCCTCAAACGCCCTTCTATCGCCCGCGCGCGCCGCATGCACCAACTGGGCGTCCTCAGGATTGTCTGCCATGCGCGATACCTCCACCCTTCCCCGTGGCCCCGATGTACGTGGGGACAGCGGCCCGGGTTGCATCGAGAGGCCTCACCGATCCAAACTGGCCGCTGACCCAAATCCGCCGCCATTCGGCGGGATGTACCGATCGGAGTGCCATCTGTGACGCGACGCGTCCTGGTCGACCATCCGGGCACCTACGGCGGCCCGCGTTCGCGCGACGAGATCATCCGCCTGCTGAAGGATGCGCTCGCGCTCGTGGAGTATACCGCCAGCGACGCCCGACTCGAGTGCGCCGGGCTTCACATCGAGGAGACCGATCCCGGCACGCCGCCGCGCGACGCAACGTGATGCATCGTCCGTCGGAGCACGGCATCACCCATCATGGCGCGGGCGAGGGGCCGGACGGCGACCCGGCCTTGGCGAAGTCCTGCTGATAGAGGGAAAACAGTTCCGTCCACTGTTCGGGCGGGATCGCGCCGGCGACCTTGCGGCCGTTGATCAGATACGTCGGCGTTCCCTCGAACCCCTGGTCCTTGGCGGACTGTGTCGTCGCCTCAACCTCCGCTTTGTAGCGATGGGCGTCGACGCACGCGGACAGGGCGCCGGCGTCCATGCCGATCGCGGTCGCCAGCCCGAGCATGTGCGCGATGTCTAGCGGATCGCCCGCCCGGCGCAGCTCGAAGAGCCCGTCGTGGAATCGCCAGAAGTGGCCCTGCTCACCCGCGCAGTGCGCCGCCTCGGCCGCCCGAAGCGAGTCGGCGCCGAACACGATGAAGTCCCGGTAGACGATGCGAACGAACCCGGTGCGGACCCACTCGTCCTTGATCGCCGGCAAGACGTTCAGCGCGAACTGGCGGCAGTTCGGGCATTGGAAGTCGCCGTACTCGATGACCTCGACCGGCGCGCTCGACAAGCCCAGCTGCGGCTCGCCCTGCGCCGTCACGCCCGTCAGCGGATCATGCACCACGTCGCGCGCCGCCGCCGGCAACGTCGGCGCAACGGCCGGCGCGCTGGCGAGGGCGGACGGCGTATCGGCCGTCGAAGGGGGGGCGCTCGGCCGCAGCCGCCACCAGAGTCCGGCCAAAACGACGCCGCCCACCACCAACACCAGGGCAAACGCCACCGCGAACCCGCCGACCTCCACGGTCCGCGGGTTTGATGGGGCGGCACGCCGTCGATCGCTCATCGTTCTTCGCTCCTAGGTGCGGCCAGCGCGGACGTCTCACCGCCTCGATCGGCCACGGGAAGATAGCAGCGAGCCACCACGTGGATCGGGGTCCGGGTGGCCGTCGGCGTCGGGGTGTCGGACGGGGTCGGGGTGATGGACGGTGTCGAGGTGATGGACGGGGTCGGGGTGACCGAAGGGGTCGGGCTGTCCGTGGCCGTGGGCGACGGTGGCGGCGTATGCGTCCTCGATGGCGACGCGGTCGGGGCCGCCGAAGGTGAGGCGGTTGCGCTGGGCACGGGCGCCGTCGTCGATGTGGGCGTCGGCGAGCGGGTCGGGGTCGGCGGCGGGCCAGCGGTCGGCGGCGGGCCGACGCCGTCGATCCGCGTCCATGCCTGCGCCACGGCGGGCGCCACGGCGCGGTTGCCGGCGCGGTCGCGGGCGCTGACGGCGAAGTAGTACGTCGTTCCCGGGGTGCCCACGAACCCGAACGGCGCCTCGCCGGACAGCGGGCTCGCGGGCCAGGCGCGCTCCGGTCCGAACGGCGCCCACGCACCGCCCGCCGCCGGATCGGCCGTCGCGGCCCACAGCTGCACGGCGCCGACGCCCGTACCGCCGTCCGCCGCGCGCACGACCAGGTCGAACGCTGTCGGCGACGTCGGCGGCAGCGGGACTACCTCCGAGCGGAACGGCGCGGCCGTATCGCGTTCCACGACGATCACGGGATGGCCCGCCATCGCCGCCGCGCCGCTGCCGGGCGTGTTGCGGTTCGTGGCGCCGGGCAGGCGCAGCGCGTACTTGCCGCCCGCCGGCGCCGCCGCCCGCTCGACGATCCGGCCATCGTCGGCCGCCTCGAACACCGTGCCGGCCGGTCCGGTCGAGAACACGTCGACGGTGAGCGGATCGCGCGTCGTGTTCCAAAGGACCATTACGCGGTCCTGCGGCGGCCGGTAGAACAGGACGCGCTGCCAGCCGTCCGCCGCGGCGGGTCGCCAGAGCAGCGTCGCGCCCGCCAGCTCGCGCGCGGCCGTGCGGAACGCGTCGAACGCCGGGCGCGGCACGCCCGCGGTGGCCGGGTCGAAGCGCCAGCACGTCTGCGCGGGCGGCTGCCAGCACTGGTTCGAGGCATGGTTGCGCACGAGCCCGAACGCATCGTAGCTTGCCGGTCCGTTGCCGCAATCGTCGTACGCCTGGAACGCGATCATCACGGCGACATCGCTGGCGACGCCCTCTGTCAGCGACTGCCAGAGATACGCGGACTGCTCCTTCTGGGTGGCGCGATGGGGGCTTCTGGCGTCCCAACACGGGCCGGGGTAATCGTCCCAGACGGGCACACCCATCTCGGTGACCCAGATCGGCTTGGTCAACCCGTGTTCGGCCAGCAGAGCGCGCGCCGAGGTTGGGCCGTCGACGAGCAGTCGGGGATACGTGTACCAGTGCCACGCCGCCGCATCGAAGAACCAGCCATAGCGCTCGGCGAGCGCGGCGGATCCGGCGGCGCGCGATGCGAGCGCCGCCATGAACTGGCGATACCAGGCGGTCGCGCCGCTCGTGTCGGCGATGCCCCCGTGCAGGACCGTGGCCTGGGAGTCTACGAAGTGGACGGCGAGGTCCGCTACTTGCAGATAGCGTGCGTACTCCGCCGCGGTGCCGCTCCAAAAGAACGAGAGGTTCGGCTCGTTGCCGATCTCCCAGGCGCGGACGCCGTCCCCAGCCGCCCATCCACGCGCGCTGCCCAGCGCACCGCCCGGGCGGTAGCGCGCCACCGCCGCGGCGACGAAGAGGGCCCACGGCTGATCGGAGGACACGGCGAGGGCGCGGGCCGGGTCGTCGCCCGCGCCGCCGTCCGTGTAGCGAAAGATCGGCCCGTCCAGCCCGCGCGGCACGGCGGCCAGCAGGTCGTCCGTGGCATCGCCATGCAGCGGGCGAGGGTGCGCCCCAAGCGCGGAACTGGCGGAACGGGCGACCGACCAATCGGCTTCCCTTGGGTCCGGGGCCGCACCGAACTGCAGCGGGGCGATCCGTGGCCACATGCTCACCTGCGGGCCGCGCGCCGGGCTCGCGCTACGGATCAGCGAGCGGCTAGCCGCGTGATCCACCGCAAATCCGGGCGTGCCCTGCAAGATCGCAAGCGTGCGTAGACCGGCCGCCCGATCGCGGGCGACCATCGCGTCCACGGCGGTCCAATCGGGTTGACCCTGGCGCCCCTCGATCAGATCCCAGTACATCGACCAGCGGTCCCAGCCGCTGCCCGATGCGGCGGCCTTGGCGAACCGGTCCGCGAGGTCGGCGGCGGGCAGCACCTCGTGGGCAACGGGCGCCCCCGTGGCGTCGCGGGCGACGTGCAGGTCCATCACGTCCACGTGCGCCAGGCCGAAGCGCGGCCACGGGGCGACGGGCGGCTGCGCACGCGCGGACGGCGGCGAGGCGGAGCACAGGCCCAGCATGATCGCACCCGCCGCGGCGCACCTTCGACGCGCCAAGGACGCGCGCGGGGTTGACGAGCGGGTGAGCGCTATCGCCATGCCCCGTTCGCGGTCCACGGCAGATAGACCTGGCCGACGAAGAGCGTGTCGGACGGTGTCGGCCCGGGCGTCGGGCTGGGGCCCGGCGGGGTGGACGTCGAGTCGATCTGGATGGACCGGAACGCCGAGAGCTCGCTGGTCGTGCTGCCATCCGTCGCCGTGACGCTGACGGTGCGGAAGCGGAACGCGCCGGCGTGCTGGTAGCGGAATGTGCCGCTCGCGGCATCCGCCGTGACGCGGCCCTCAAACTGCAGCGCTTCACCGCCCGGGTCCGAGAAGACTTCGACGACGCAGCCAGCGCACGCGCGGCCGGCCACGAAGTCCGCGCCGGCGTCGGTGATGGCGGGCTTTGCCATGCGCCCCTGCGCACCCTGGGAGAACGTGATTGGCTTCTGCTTTGTGTCGGTGACGCTGTTCTCGGACAGCCGGTTGGCCGACGAGCCACCGCCGTTGATCGAGATTCCGCCGCCCTGGGTGCAGCGAATGCGGTTGTGCCGGATCACGCTGCGCTTCGGGCCGAAGTTGAGGATGATGCCCGCGCCCTTCGAACCGATGCAGGCGGTAGCGGACGCGTCCATCCCCAATATGTTGTCCTCGATCACGCTCTCCGCGCTCTCCTCGAAGACGCCGATCGCGTCGCTGTCCGTGCCGGCGACGACGTTGCCGATCACCCGCGTGCGGTGCGCGCCATGCACGATCTGGATGCCGCCGGGCAGATCGCCTTTCACGGCGCCGGTCTGGTCGATCCCGACCCAGTTGCCGCGTACGATGTTGTCGTTGCTGTCCGGACCCTCGATCTTGACGCCGACGCCGAGCGCGCTGGCCGCCAGTACGTTGCGGTCCGCCTCGGACTCGCCGCCGATCGTGTTGCCGCTGGTGCCGCGGTCCAGCACGAAGCAGTCCTCGGCGACGGGGTCGATCTGGCCATCCCCGCGCACCCCGCACCAGTTGCCGATGATCCGGTTTCCGACGGACGACGGATCGCTGATGCGCACGCCATTCCCGCTGGAGAGGCCGGCGAACACGAGGCCGGGCCCGAGGATGTTGTTGGCGGCGCCGTCGCCGGCGAAGCTGGCCTTCAGGATGATCGACGAGTCTTGGTACGTGCCCACGATGTCGAAGCCGGCCAACACGTTGCCGTTGCTCTCGATCCGAAACGCCGTCTGCTGGTGCCCGTCCGCGCTGGCCACCTGGAAGCGATTGTCGGGCGGTCCGGCATATGGGTCCAGGAACCGCGCGAATTCGAGCCTGGTCCCCCCCTTGCCCAGCACGAAGTTCTGGCTGCCGGGGGCCAGTGTCAAACGCCACTTGTTGCGCACCGGATCGAAGCCCGGATCGTCCGCTTGCAGCGGCTGGAAGCCGAGCTGGCATCGCTTGGCGTTCGGCACGATCGCGGGGTCGAAGCATGCCGTGATGATCGCTCCGCTGGAGAGGCTCTCCGCCTTCTCGATCGCGGCGCGCAGCGTACAGACTTTACCGGGCAGGCACTGATCGCTGGAGACCGGCAGGTCCTCCGTCGTGTTCACGAAGATCTGAGCCTGCGCGGCGGCGGGATGAGCGTCCGCCATCGCCACCGCCGTCAACAGGACCACGGCGATTCCGACAAGGCGTATGCGACGCAGCATAGGGCAGCCTCCGAGCGCGGGGAAGGGTGCGATGATCCGAATCGCCGAGCGGGCGTCCGGACCGTCCAACAGTATAACCCAGCCCCCCGCGGCCTAAAGCGGCGGCGTCGCTGTGGCGATCGGCGCGTAGATCACCCGGAAAACACGGTTGCCGCCGTCGTCCGCGATGAGCAGCGACCCGTCCGGCGCGACGAGGACGTCGGTCGGGCGGCCCCAGAGACGGGTGTCCGGCTTCATCCAGCCCGTGGCGAAGTCCCGTACGACGCCCGTCGGCACCCCGTTGGCGAACGGCAGAAAGAGGATCTTGTACGCCTGCAACATGATCTGCACGTCGGACCCATGGGTCGCGACGAACAGCCCGCCGCGGAACTCCGGCGGGAACATCCGCCCGTCGTAGAACACGGCGCCCATCAGGCCGATGTGCGGCGGAAACGCGATCACCGGCGCCTGGGACGCCGCGCACATCGCGGCGGTCGCGCCGAGCTGCGGGTCGGGCTTGCGATCGCCGGCGCAGAACGGCCAGCCGAAGTCCTCGCCCGGGCTCAGGCGGTTGAGCTCGTCGGGCGGGAAGGCGTCTCCCAGATCGTCCCGCCCACGGTCCGTCACCCAGATGTCCCCGCCCGACGGCGCGATGGCGATGCCGGACGGCGCCCGAAATCCGGAGCTGTACCGGGACGTGCGCGACCCATCCGTGTTGATCCGCAGCACCGTCGCGCGGCGAATGTCGCTCTCTACGCAAGCGTTGCAGCTGGCGCCGACGCCCATGAACAGCTGCCCCTGCCGATTCACCGCCAGCGGTCGGCCCCGGACGCGGCCGCCGGCCGGCAGCGGCACGACGCTCTCGGGCGCGCCGCCGGCGACGAGATCGCCGTCGCGGTACCCGAAGCGCACGAGGCCGTCTTCGTTCGCCACCCACAGCGAATCGCCCCAGAACGCCATCCCGTCCGGGTTGTTCAGGCCGTTGCCTTCCCACCAAACCGAGACATGGTCCGCCACTCCGTCCGCATTGCGGTCGGGCAGCACGACGATCTTGTCCTCCCGCGCCAGCGACGCGAACACGTCGCCGTTCGGCGCGCGCGCCAGGCGGCCGACCGGGCCGACGGCATCCGCGAAGACGCTGGCCTTGAAACCCGGCTCGAGCTGCAGCGGTTCCGGCGGCTCGACGACGACCGTCGCCGCGACGGACGGCGTCGGCGACGGGCCCGGCGACGGCGTGGCGGTGTAGATCACCCCGCCCTTGCCCGGCGGCGGCGTGTCCTCGAGGTCCAGCGGCGACCGGCCCATCATCGGTGCGCGCGCTGCGCAGCCGCCCGCAAGCAGCGCCGCGACCGCCGTCCGCGCGGCAGGTCCGACGCGACGCGCATGGCGCGCGGCCGCTCGGCCGCGGGTGGGCGGGACGGTGCGAGGGACGGTGCGCGGGTCGGCGGGCGGGACAAAGCGCGGTGCGGCGGGCGGCGGGATCCGTTCGTCGGTCATTGGCGTGCATTGTACCGAGTCGGCGCGCTTGGCCGAAACCGCGCCGCGCGCGAGCCTCGTCCGCGGCGGCCCGTGTGCGGCGAAGGCGAAGGGGCGCGCGAGCCCTTGTCGGGCGGTCGCAGGCGAATGGTCGCAGGCGACAGTGAGATCGCACGGGATCTGGTTGGCGACCGCCCACCACCGGTTGGAGCGCCTCGACGGACACCGTATACTCCCGGACTCCTACGCGACCCGGCGGACGTCCCGGGCCCGCCCACCTGCCGATCCCCATCGGGCCACGACGGAGCCAGCGACGATGATGCGCCTGTACAACAGCGCCACGCGTGCCATCGAACGTTTTCGGCCCCGGCTCGGAGCGCCGGTGACGATGTACGTCTGCGGCATCACCCCGTACGATACGACGCACCTCGGGCACGCGTTCACGTACGCGGTGTTCGACGTGCTGCAACGCCACCTTTCGATCGTCCACCGTTGGCCGGTGCGTTACGTCCAGAACCTGACGGACATCGACGACGACGTGCTGCGCAAGGCGAACCAAACCGGCGAGGACTGGCGCGCGCTCGGGCTGCGCTGGACGGACGTGCTGCGCGACGATCTCGGCCGCCTCGGGCTGCTGCCTCCGGCGGTCTACCCCGGCGCGACGAGCGCGATTGCGGAGATCGTGGCGGACGTAGAGCGGTTGATCGTCCAACGGCACGCGTATGTCAGCGGCGGGTCCGTCTACTACGGCACCAAGGACGTTCCGTCGTTCGGGGCGATCGCCCATCTCCCACCCGATCGCCTGCTGGCCCTGGCCAACGAGCGCGGGAACGACCCGCTCGATCCGAACAAGCGCGATCCGCTGGACTTCGTGCTGTGGCAGGCGGCCAAGTCGGGCGAGCCAGCCTGGCGGAGCCCGTGGGGCGTTGGCCGGCCCGGCTGGCACATCGAGTGCTCGACGCTGGCGACGCGCCATCTCGGCGCCCCCGTCGATATCCACGGTGGCGGGGGCGACCTGCTGTTTCCGCACCACGCCTGCGAGATCGCGCAGGCGGAGCCGCTCACGGGCGCCGTGCCGTGGGTCCGCTTGTGGATGCACACGGCGATGGTGCGGATGGACGGCGAGAAGATGAGCAAGAGCCTGGGCAACCTGGTTCTTGTGCGAGACCTGCTGCGCGAGCACGAGGCCGACACGATCCGGCTGTACCTGCTCAGCCACCACTGGCGCGAGGCGTGGGAGTGGTCGCCCGACCGCTTCGCGGCCTGTACGGCCTCCGTGCAGGCGCTCCACGCGGCCCGACGCAAAAGCAGCGGCGGCGGTCGGGAGATCGACTTCGCCAGCTTCGGACCACGCGCCACGGCGGCGCTGGACGATGACCTGAACACGCCTGAGGCGATCGAGACCCTTCTGGCACTGGCGGACGCGATCCTGGATGCGCCGGCGGGCGCGGACGTTCGGGCAGCGCAGGACGTGCTCGAGGCGATCGGGCATCGGGTCCTCGGCCTGTGGCTCCGGCCCTTGGCGGATGTCCCGGCCGCCGAACGCATCGAGTGGCCCGCCCCGATCGTGTCCCCGCCCGACCTCGTGCAGCCGTAGGGCCAAACCAGCGCGGACGCATCAGCGCGACCGGGCATCCGTTTCGACCAGGAGCGCGCGAAGGGCAGCGGGCGTCGACACGGGCAGAAGGCAGGCGCCGCGCACGCACACCTCCGCGCTCGGCGTCACGGCCGCGGCGGGCGGGGACACCTCGTCCCTCGGCACCGCTTCCCGAGCTGCGGGTGACGACGGGACCGCCGGATCGGCATCCGCAACGCGCCCATCAGCCCAGGATTCGGCGTCCACGCTGCGCCGCAGCACGGTCGCCGGGTGAAAGCCATCACGCGCCGCACGCGACAACGCCGCACCGGCCGGCTCGTGATCGCCGCCCGAGAGCGTGATCGTCCGCACGCCCGCCAGCGCCGCGTCCATGGCGACGAGCGTGTCGCCGAACGCCGCCGGCGCGGATCGCACCGCGCCGGCGACCGCCGCCAGCGCTCGCTCGGCGCATCGCTCGAAGGCTGCGTCGCCGACGAGGGCGCCGACATGCAGGAGGGCGAGCGCGGCCGATGCATTGCCGGATGGCGTGGCGTGGTCGAGCACGTCGTGGGCGCGGACGGGCAGCGGCGGGTGGTAGGCGGCCGTCTGAAAGAACACGCCCGTGTCGGGGTCGACGAAGTCGGACGCCAGGACGGCCGCGTGCGCGCGCGCTTGTTCCGCCCACGCTGGATCGCGCGTCGCTTGGTAGAGGTCGGCGCACGCATACGCGAACGTAGCGACATCATCGCAGAACGCGGGCACGCCGGGCGAGCCGTCCGTCCAATGGTGCGCGAGCCGTGGTCCGGCCACGGTGTCCAGGCGGGCGTTCGCGGCGATGAAGTGGGCGGCCTGTGCCGCGGCGTCGACCCAGGCGCGCTCGCCGAACGCGGCGCCGGCCCGGGCGAGCGCACCGATCGCGAGCGCGTTCCAACCGGTGATCACCTTCGTGTCGAGCCCCGGCGCCTCCCGTTCGGTCCGAGCGGCCAACAGGCGTTCGCGCGCCGCCTCGATCCGCGCGGCACACTCGGCCTCGTCCAGCTCGAATCGGGCCGCGAGGTCGGCGATCGCGACGTGCGCCGTGAGGACAGACCGTTGATCCTCCGTGTTGCCGGCCGGGGTCACGCCGAACCACGCCGCCGCCAGCGCGCCGAGAGGCTCTCCGAGTACGGCGTCGAATTCGTCAGGCGTCCAGGTGTAGTACATGCCCTCGCCAGCGGCGGTGTCCGCATCCAACGCCGCGACGAACGCGCCGTACGGACCGCGCAGCGTCGACAGCAGGAATTCAGCGGTCCGTCCGGCCGCGACGGCGAATCGATTGCCGTTGGGCAACCGCGCCAGATCGGTCAGCAGGCCGAGCAGCTGGGCGTTGTCGTACAGCATTTTCTCGTAGTGCGGCACCGTCCACGAGCGATCGACGCAGTACCGGTGAAAGCCGCCGCCGAGCTGATCGACCAGCCCACCGGCCAGCATCGCGTCCATGGCGCCCGTCACCGCCGCGAGCGATGCCGCGTCGCCGGTGCGCACGTGATGCCGCAGCAGGCACGCGAGCGCGGCTGCCTGCGGGAACTTGGGGGCGCCGCCGAAGCCGCCGAAGTCGGGGTCGATGCCGCCGAGCAGGGCCCGCGCCGCGTGGTCGAGCAGCGCATCGTCCATCGCGACCGCGCTGGACGGCGCGGCCGCGCCCGACGCGCCCGGCGGTGTGGGCGTGCGGACCACGACGCTCAGCTGATCGGCCAGGGCCGCCACGGCGCCGGCGCCGTGCGCCTCGACGTCGGCGCGGCGCGTGCGCCAGGCGTCCGCCACGGACTCGACGACCTCGGACCAGCTGGGCAGGCCGTGGCGACGGACGGGCGGCCAATACGTGCCGGCGTAGAACGGATGGCCGTCCGGCGTCACGAACGCGTTGAGCGGCCAGCCGCCCCGGCCGGTCATCGCCTGCAGCGCCGCCATGTAGAGCGCGTCGACGTCCGGCCGTTCTTCGCGATCGACCTTGATGTTGATGAACGATGCGTTCATCCGGCCGGCCGTCGCGGGATCCTCGAAGGATTCGTGGGCCATGACGTGGCACCAGTGACAGCTCGAGTAGCCGATCGACACCAGGACGGGTCGATCGAGCCGGCGGGCCGCCTCGAACGCCTCGTCGCACCATGGCCACCAATCGACGGGGTTGTCCGCGTGTTGCCGCAGGTAGGGCGAGGTTTGTGCGGCCAGGCGTGATGCCATGGGCGAAACTCCTGTATCCGCGTCGGAGAGCGCGAGCGGTTCGCGGGACGAGCCTCGTCCCCGCCGCGTCACTGTTGTAACAAGACCCGAATATGACGAGTCCCGAATATGACAAGACCCGAATATGACAAGACCCGAATGTGACAAGACCCGAATGTGACAAGACCCGAACCTTGCCACACCTTCGAGACAAAACAAACGGGCGAGCCCCCCCGCTCGCCCGTTTGCCAACCATGGCCCCCGTCTTTCGACGAGGCCCCCCATGTAAAAGAGTCTCTTGTTGCCCTAGGCGCCGCGGTCCAGAAGCCGCTCGATCCGCGCCGCGCGGCCGTGTGCGCCGGCGCGGGCGAAGGTGTCCAGGGCGTGGCGCAAGTGGCCGATGGCGTCGTTCGTGCGGCCCATGTGCAGCAGCGCCGCGCCGAACGCGGCCTCCGTCTTGGCCTGCTCGTGGCGATCCGCCAACATCTCGAACACGGCCAGGCTGGTCTGGAAATGCTCCTCCGCCGCCGCCGCGTTCACCTCGGAAACGGCGTTGACCTGGCCGAGCACGCGGTGCGCCACGCCGATGAACGCCGGAACGCCGAGATCCTCGGCCGCCGCCAGCGCCTCTCCGGCCCGCCGCGCCGCTCCGTCCACATCACCGGCCGCGAGGTCCCGCTGGGCCATCACGCGGCGAATCTCGGGCACCAGCCACGATGCCCCGACCTCCTGCGCGGCCGCGTCCGCCTCGTCGAGGCGCACGGCAGCGGCGGCGTTGCGCTCCAGGTGCGTCTCGATCAACGCGATGTTGGTCAACGCGATCGCCCGGCCGTAGTGATCGGCGATCGCGAGCTTGATCGCAAGGCTTTCCTCATAGCGGACAAGCGCCGCCTCGTCGTCGCCGGCGTGGTAGTGCACGACGCCCAGGTTGTTGAGGACCGTGGCCTCGCCGAGGCGATCGCCGATCTGACGCTTGAGGGTGAGGCTGCGCGCCAGGTTTTCCAGCGCGGCCGGGTACTGGTCGCCGTGCAGGTACGCCATGCCCAGCGTGTTACGCAGCCACGCCTCGGCCTGCGTGCGCTCCGCATCGGACAACGCGTTGCTGACGGCCAGGACGGTCAGGGCATCCTTGCCGAGCGCGAGCGCTTCGTCGACCCGACCGAGGCGGATGTACACCGTCGCCAGCCCGTCCGCCGTCCGCAGCGCGGCCAGCGTCGCGGGATGGCTGCGCAGGTGGTCCCGTGCGCGAAGGTACGCCGCGATCGCGGAGTCGAATTCCCCGCGCCGCTCGAACGCACGACCGATGCAGCGCTCGATCTCGGCGCGCTCCCCGTCGTCCGGGGCGTGGGTCAGCGCCTCGGTGTACGTCAGCACCGCCTCGCGCGCCCGACCGAGTGCGACGAACGCGTGGCCGGCGCCGGTAAGCGCCGCGAACTGCTCCGCCGGCGCCGCCGCCAGCTGGCGGGCCGCCCGATAGTGCGAGAGCGCGTTGTCCGCCGCGTACACCATCATCGCCGCGTCGCCCGCCCGCAGCGACCAGGCGCAGGCTCGATCGCGGACGCCGCCGCGCAGGTAGTGGTAGGCCACGCGGTCCGGCTGCTCGGGGCTCGACGTTTCGAGCAGCCCGGCGACCTGACGGTGGAGGTGCTGACGACGCGCCGCGGACAGGCGCCCGTAGATTCGGTCGCGCACGAGCGCGTGGGCGAAGTCGTAGCGGGCAGATAGCCCGTCGGAGGCCGTTTCGCGCCATAGGCCGGACGTCAACAGCGCGTCCAGCGCGTCGAGCGCGGCCGAGGCGCCCAGACCGCTTGCACGCTGGACGACGTCGAACTCGAAGTCGCGGCGCTGCACGGACGCGGCGTCGGCGAGCGTGCGCGCGTCGTCCAGCAGCCGCTCGATCCTTGCATCGACGATCTGGCCGATGCTCTCGGGCACGGGCAGCTCGGCGTAGTCGCCGTCTGCCGCGCCGGCCGTGGTGGTCCAGCCGCGGCCGTCCGCCTCGGCGCTCAGCGTTCCTTGTTCAAAGAGGGCCCGCAACGTTTCGACGAGGAACAGCGGGTTGCCGCCCGTGCGATGCGCCAGCTGCGACGCGAACTGAACCGGCGGCGCTTCCGCGCCCGAAAGCGCTTGCACGAGGGCGGCCGTCTCGGCGGCCGACAACGGGGCGAGGGGCAGCTTCGTCGCGCCCGCTTCGATCGATCGGAGTACCGCACGCCGTTCCGGCGCGATCTCCACATCCCGAACGGTGACGACGAGCAGGCAGGCCATCGCGGACACGGTGCGCGCCAGCGTGGACAGCAGCGCCGCCGAGGTCTCGTCGGCCCAGTGAAGGTCCTCGATCACGAGCACGATCGGCTCGGCCGCCGCCGCGGCGCCCACGACCGCGCAGACCGCCTCGAACAGGCGGTCCCGGTCGCGCACGCCGTCCAGCGGCGCGTTGCGGCCATCCGCCACGACCGTCTCGAGCTCGGGCAGCAGCCGCGCGATCTCGCGCAGCCACACCTGGTCGATGGGAAGGTCGATCAACGCATCCACCGAGAGCCCATCGCGCAGCGCCTGCACCAGCGGCGCGTAGGGCGCGTTGGCCGTCGATTCGTGGCATCGCCCGTACCAGACCCGGCCGTCCGCGGCGACGTCCTCCAACAGTCCGGCCACGAGGCGTGACTTGCCCATCCCCGCCTCGCCGGACACGACCACGACGCCGCCGCGGCCGTCCGCGGCCGTTCGCCATGCCGTGGCGAGCGCACGCCGCTCGGCATCTCGCCCGACAAGGGGGCCGGCCTGCTCCGCCAACGGCGCGGGCAGCGATGCGCGGCGCAACGCGTGGC
>JBDTSC010000009.1:0-28005 GCA_039931375.1 Ardenticatenales bacterium | reverse complement strand
CCTGGTTCGTGAAGCTGTTCGACATCACGAAGCTCGGGTGGCCGGTGGCGCAGCCCAGGTTCACGAGGCGGCCCTTGGCCAACACGTAGATGCTGTTGCCGTCCGGGAACGTGTACTTGTCGACGGCGCCGACGTCCTCGGGCTTGATCATCGTCGTCGTCACGCCCGGCATGTCGTCCAACGCCTCGACCTGGATCTCGTTGTCGAAGTGGCCGATGTTGCAGACGATCGCCTGGTCCTTCATGCGGCTCAGCTGGTCGACGGTGATCACGTCCTTGCACCCGGTCGCGGTGACGTAGATGTCGGCCGTGCCCAGCGTGTCCTCGATCGTCAGCACGTCGTAGCCGGCCATCTTGGCCTGCAGCGCGCAGATCGGGTCGATCTCGGTGACGATGATCTTGGCCCCCAGGCTCCGCAGGCTCTCCGCGCAGCCCTTGCCGACGTCGCCGAAGCCGCAGACCACCGCCGTCTTGCCGGCGATCATCACGTCCGTCGCCCGCTTGATCCCGTCCACCAGCGACTCGCGGCAGCCGTACAGGTTGTCGAACTTGCTCTTCGTGACGGAGTCGTTGACGTTGATCGCCGGGAACAGCAGCTCGCCGCGCTCGAGCATCTGGTGCAGCCGGTGCACGCCTGTCGTCGTCTCCTCGCTGACGCCGACGATGCCGGGGACGACGCGCCCCCACCACCCGGGCAGCTCGGCGCGGATGCGCTTGAGCGTCTTGTACAGCGCCGCCTCGTCGTTGGAGCCGACGGCCTTGTCCAGGATCCCGGCGTCCTTCTCGGCCCGGAAGCCCAGGTGCGCCATCATCGTCGCGTCGCCGCCGTCATCGACGATCAGCGTCGGGCCGAGCGGCTCGCCGCCGGCGGGGTTCGGGAACTTCAGGGACTGCTCGAGGCACCACCAATACTCATCCAGCGTCTCGCCCTTCCAGGCGAACACCGGCACGCCGGAGGCCGCGATCGCGGCGGCAGCATGGTCCTGCGTGCTGAAGATGTTGCAGCTCGACCAGCGCACGTCGGCGCCCAGGTCCACCAGCGTCTCGATGAGCACGGCGGTCTGGATCGTCATGTGCAGCGAGCCGGTGATCCGCGCGCCGGCCAGCGGCTTGCTCGGGCCGTAGCGCGCGCGGCACGCCATCAGCCCCGGCATCTCGTGCTGGGCGATGTCGATCTCTTTGCGGCCGAAATCGGCCAGGGCGATGTCGCGAACCTTGTAATCCTCGGTCAGGGTCGGTGCGGTCATGAGTGCCTGTGTGTCCTTTCGCTCGGGCGTGCCCGCCCGTGATGTCGGCTCGTGGCGGGGCGTCGGCCAATACCGGGACGCCATCCCGCAATCGAAGTGTCCGCCCACGTCCGGGGCAGAACGGGTCGATGATAGCAACGCCGGCCTAAGAAACCCCAGGCGCTGTGCGTTCCCCTGGCACTCGATCAAGCCCGCCATCATCGCAAGGACGTGAGGACACAGTGATGAACGACCCGACGAAATCGACGATTCCCATCCCGACCGACCTCGACAGCGCCGCCCCCGTTACGGCCGACGACCCGCGCCTGACCGCCTTCGCCCTCGGCCAACTCGACGGCGACGATGCGGCCACGGGCCGTGGGGCCGTCCAGGCGGCGATGGCGGGCGATGCGGCGCTGCAGGGCGAGATCGACGCGATCACGCGGCTCGCGAGCGACCTCACCGCCGCGCTGGCCGACGAGGCGGCTCCGATCGCCGACGGGCTCTCCGACCGCCAGCGCTTCGCGATTCGCACCGCGGCCCGACGGCGGGATCGACCCGGGGCACGCGTCGTCGCCAGGCCGGCTACGTGGCCCATCTACGGTGTGCTCGCGGCGGCCGTGACCGCGTTTCTGCTCTTCAGTCCGATCGTTGGCAAAGGCGTCGCACGTATTCCTGCCTTGATCGCCAAGGTCCGCAACAGCGGCGAGATCGCCAACCTGCAAGATCGCAGCAGGGTCGACGATTCGAAAGGGTACGACGTAGCGGTCGACGGCGACGGTGAGACGCTGTGGGGAATGTTGACCCAACGCGAACCGTCTGATACCGGATCGACGGCTAGCGAGGGCGCGGCGATGGCGCCGATGAGCCGGCAATACGGCCTCGACGCACAGGCCCCCGTGCGGGTGCCGGCGGCCGACAGGGCGGCCAGCATGTCTGCGGGGGCCGCCGCTGCTGCGCCCGTCGGCTCGACGGGAGACTCTGGCTCCGTGGCACCGCCACCGATGCACGATGCGGCGGCGTCGACAGCGGCGCTCGCGCCCGGCTCCGCCTATGAACGACCCGACGGATCGCCCGCCAACCTCGCCCCGGACCTCTACGCCACCGCCGTCGCCCCCATGCGCTACCCCACCGCCGCACCCCCCGAGTCCTACCCGCCTGCCAACGGCGAGGGCTACAACCGCGTCGTCGACAACCCCTTCCAACGCATCGCCGACGCCCCTCTCTCGACGTTCGGCATCGACGTCGACACCGCCAGCTACGCGAACGTCCGCCGCTTCCTGACCGACGGCCAGCTGCCGCCGCCCGACGCCGTGCGGATCGAGGAGCTCGTCAACTATTTCCCGTACGCCTACGACCCGCCCAGCGCCCGCGACGAGATGCCGTTCGCCGTCGACGTCGCCGCGCACCCCGCGCCGTGGGCGCCGGAGCACCGGCTGGTCCGCATCGCGCTGAAGGGCCGGGTGGTCGACGTGGACCGGCGGCCGTCCGCCAACCTCGTTTTCCTCATCGACGTCAGCGGCTCGATGGACGAGCCGAACAAGCTCCCGCTCGTCCAACAGGCCATGAGCGCGATGGTCGAGAACCTGCGCCGCGACGACCGCGTGGCGATCGTCACGTACGCCGGCTCGGCGGGCGTCGCGCTCGACTCCACGCCGGGGTCCGAGCGCGGGGCGATCCTCGACGGGATCGCACGTCTGACGGCCGGCGGGTCGACGAACGGCGCGGCCGGGATCCTGACGGCGTACGAGATCGCCCGCCAGCACTTCGTCGAGGGCGGCGTCAACCGCGTGATCCTGGCGACGGACGGTGACTTCAACGTCGGCGTGACGGGCGACTCGCAGCTGATCGACGTGATCACGTCCGAGGCGAAGACCGGCGTGTTCCTGACCGCGCTCGGGTTCGGAACCGGCAACCTCCAGGACGGCAAGCTCGAGCAGCTGGCCGACAAGGGCAACGGCCACTACGCCTACATCGACAGCGAACGCGAGGCCAAGAAGACGCTCGTCGACGAGCTCGATGGGACGCTGGTCACGATCGCCAAGGACGTGAAGATTCAGGTCGAATTCAACCCGGCCGCCGTCGCCGGCTACCGCCAGATCGGCTACGAAAACCGGGCGATGGCGGCCGAGGACTTCGCGGACGACACGAAGGACGGCGGGGAGATCGGCGCCGGACACACCGTGACGGCGCTGTACGAGGTCGTCCCGGCCGGACAGCCGCTGCCGACCGAGAGCGATTGGACGCTGCGCTACCAGCCGACGACGGATGCCGACGCCCGCGGCGGACGAGCGGCGAAGGCCGACGCTGAGCTGCTGGTCGTAAAGCTCCGCTGGAAGGCGCCCGACGGCACCGTCAGCACGGAACGCGACGTCCCGTTCGTCGACCGCGGCGAGGGCTTGCGCGGCGCGGACCCGGACTGGCGCTTCGCCGCCTCCGTCGCGGCCTTCGGTATGCTGCTGCGCGGGTCGCCCTATCGCGGTGACGCGGACTGGGGGATGATCCTCGACCTTGCACAAGGCGGTCTCGGCCGCGACGAAGGGGGATGGCGCCACGAGTTCCTCACCCTCGTCCAACACGCCCGCACCCTCGCTGGAGGCGACCGATGAGCACCGACGCCGAGAAGACGACCGTGTCGACCCCGCCAACTTCGACGACCGCCATGACGGACGCCGAATGGATCACCTCCGTCCTTGACGCCCACTCCGACGCCCTCGTCCGTTACACCGCCCGCCTCACGCCCGACCTCGACACCGCCCGCGACGTCGTCCAGGACGCGTTTCTGCGTCTGTGCAAGGCGGACCGCGCCGCCGTCGGCGAGCGCGTCGATCTGTGGCTGTATACCGTGTGCCGCAACCGGGCGTTCGACCTCTACCGAAAGGACCGCCGCATGACGCCACTGACCGAGGCCGCCGAACGCACCCACTCGTCGACGGATGCCGGACCCGAGGCGGCCGCGCTTAACCTGGACAGCCGCGGTCGACTCTTGGCGCTCCTGGCGACGCTCTCCGAGCGCCAACAGGAGGTCGTCCGACTCAAGTTTCAGCACGAGATGAGCTACGCCGAGATCGCCAAAGTGACGGGCCTCTCGGTCGCCAACGTCGGCTACCTGCTCCACGTCGCGCTGAAGCGCCTCCGCGAGATCGCCGCTGGAGAGGGGCAGGCTGATGCCGCGTCGACGTCGCCAAGCGGTCGGCCCGCCGCCGCGAACGGGGGTTGACGATGACGCCCCATCGACCCGACGCACCTCCGATGCCGTGGTCCGCCGACGACCCACGGCTGACGGCTTACGCCCTCGGCGAACTCGGCGTCGACGACCGCGTCGATGCCGACGCCGCCCTCGATGCCGACTCGCTTCTGGCCGGCGAAGTCACCTCGATTCGCGCCCTCGCCGCCCAACTCGGCGATGCGCTGGCGACCGAGACGAGCCCCCGCTTGGACGGACTGTCCGACCGTCAGCGCTTTGCGATCCGCAATGCGGCGCGGCATCGACAACGCATCGGGCTGTCGCTGGCCAACACACCGCGGCTGTGGCCGGTCCTCGCATCGATGGCCGCGGTGGTCGCCGCGTTCCTGCTGTTCAGCCCCGGCGTCGGACGAACCGCGGTGGCGACGCTCGCCTGGACCGACAAGGTTCGAAGCGGGAACGACATCGAACACCTGCAGGATCGGACGGTGATCGACATGTCGCGGTTCGGCGATCGTCCGACGCTCTGGACCATGATCACGGGACGCGACCAGAGCGGGTCGAGAGTGGCGGCGGGCGCGGGGTCTACGGCAGACGGTGGGATGGCGCCGGCGGAAATGGATGAAGGCGTACCGATCGCGGCCCTCGCCGCGAGGGCTACAGCCGTTTCGCTGGGGCTTGCATCGGCGCCGGCGCTCGTGGGCAATGCTCCTCCGATGGCGCGGTCGGATAGCCAACTCGGCTCGCAAGTGCATATTCCCCTGCTGAACTTCGCGGACCCATCCCCAGCCGCAATCGCCGCTGCGGGCGACCCCAGCCGCAAGATCATCAAAGACGCCACCCTCACCCTCGAGATCGACGACACGACCGCCGCCCTCGGCCGGATCGACACGATCGCGGTCCAATCCGGCGGCTACATCGTCCAGACGCAGACCGACCAGGGCATCGACAGCGGGCGTACCGGCGCGACTGTGAAGTTCGCCGTGCTCGTCGACAACTTCGAGGCGGCGCTCGGCCGCCTGCGCGCCTTGGGGACCGTCGCGCTCGAGCAGGCCAGCGGCGTCGATGTCAGCCAGGAGTACACGGACGTCCAGAGCCGGATCGCCAACCTGGAGGCCACGCAGGCACGGGTGCGCGAGTTCCTGGCGCAGGCCAAGACAGTCGAAGAAGCGCTGCAGGTCAACGCCCGGCTGACCGAGATCGAAGGCCAGCTGGCCGAGCTGAAGGGCCGCATGACCTACCTGGCCGGCCGCGCCGCCTACTCGACGATCACCGTCACGCTCATCGGCCCCGCCCTCCCGACGCGCACGCCGACCATCACCCCGACCGCCACGCTCACCCCGACGCCCACGCCCGGTACGCCGTGGAGCCCCGCGCCGATCGCCCGCGACGCCTTCGGGACGCTGCGGGCGCTGCTGCAAGCGCTGGCGGCCGTCGCGATCTGGCTGGCCGTCGTGGGCGTGCCGATCGCGGTGCTGGTAGGGGCTGGCTGGTGGGCCGTGCGGTGGGTCCGGCGGGGGATGCGATGATGCATCACGGGAGCGGGTCGCCCCGCATCACTTCCAGCGCACCTCGACCTGATCCAACCACGCGTCAAAGTCATGCCCGGACGCCTTGATCTCGATCCGCTTCAGCTGGACCGGCATCGACGAGAGGTGGGCGAAGCCGCGGCGGTTCGTGGCGTCGAGCAGGTTGCCGGAGTCGAAGTCCGTCCACGCGCCTTGGGACACCTTGACATCGCGGTCCTCGACCACCCGGGCGCCGGCGAACTCGTCGCCCGTCGGATCCGGCGTGAGGCTGTAGAAGCCGGTGAACCAGCGCTGCTCGTTGCCGTCCGAGTCGACGATGATCACCGTCACGATCAGCGGGAACTCTTCGGCCCGATCGCCGCCGCCGGGCAGCGACTGGCGATCGATCCGCACCGTCGCGGCGACGCTCAGCCACGTCGAGTCCGTCAGATCGAAGTCACGGAACTCGTGCGCGAGCACCAGATCGGCCGGCGTCTTTTCGGAGCCGCTCCGGAGAAAGTGCATCGCGGTGCGCCCATCCATCGTCAGCTCGTGGCTGAGCTTGGGCGGGGCGATGACGTCCGCGGCCACTGGCATCACCGTCCACCCGTCCGCCGCGTCGGGCGGGCGTGCAAAATCCGCATCGGCCAGCACGTTCTCCGGCCGATCGGTCGCCGGCGTCGGCGGCTCGCCGTGGCGCAGCGTGGTCTGCTCGCCGCGCCGGACGATCAGCGTCGTCGGCGCCGCGGCCGCGGCGCCGGCCGGCGCAACGGTGGACGTGGTCACCGTCGCCTCGCCCATCTCGACGCTGATGCGCAGCGCGTCGGGGTCGAGGCGGAGCATGACGTGCGTCTCCGGCGCCAGGGTGACGCGCCCGAGCGGCGTATCGATCCAGTACGCGGGCGCCCGGTCGGGCGGGCCGTCGTAGAAGCGGGACCCGGCCCGCAGGCGGACCGTGCCGCCGGGAACGGGGTCGAGGGCTAGGGCGATCGTCGGCCGCCGCTCGCCCCATGAGAACAGTGGACGCCGCAACCGTACGAGCCGGAGGTGTCCGAAGCGCTCGAGTTGGGCCGTCGAACCGTCGGCAAAGCTGAAGAACGCGGCTGAGCTGCCGCCGCCCGCCAGCTCGAGCGTCGCGTTCTCCGGCGCACTCCACGTCTCGTCCTCGCGCATCGACGGTAGGCAATCGGACCGCACGCAGCGGTCGAGGCCGCCGGACGTCACGCGCACGTCCGCTTGGGCCCGCCGCGTGGCCAGGTGCGCCCATCGCCACGCCGCCCACGGACCGCCGATGGCGAGGGCGACGAACACGGCGAACGCCGCGAGCAGGATCGACCAACCGACCACCTGGATTCGGCGGAGATCCCAGGCCTGCGCCGGCACCGATACGCGTTCGGTCATTCGATCATCCAACTTGCCCACGGCCCGCCGCAGGCCACCGACCTGACGGGCACCGCTGCTAGTTGCGCCGATTGCCGGTGAGCAGCGACGCGAAGTACAGCAACTGGAGGACCGCGCCGGCTGCGGCGGCGACGTACGTCAAGGCTGCGGCGTCCAAGACCGCGTTCACGCCCTTGGCTTCGCTGGCCGACACCAGGCCAAGGTCCGTCAACCACCGCTTGGCGCGGCGGCTGGCGTCGAATTCGACCGGCAGCGTGACCAGCGTGAAGAGGACCGCGACGCCGAACAACAAGACGCCCGCCCATGCGACCAAGCTCCCGAGCGCGCCGCCGCCGAACCGCATCAACGCAAAGCCGCCGATGATCAGCCACGTCGCCAGCCCGGACCCGAGGTTCGCCGCCGGGACGAGGGCGGCCCGCAGGTTGAGCATGGAATCACCCACCTTGTCCTGCTCCGCGTGGCCGAGCTCATGGGCCACGACCGCCATCGCGGCGACGGACGGCTGAAGGCTCGAGTCCGAGAGGCGAATGACCTTGCTGCGCGGGTCGTAGTGGTCCGTCAGCTTGCCCGGAATCCGCTCGATCCCGACGTGCGATAGGCCTTGGGCGTCCATCAACGCCCGCGCGACGTCCGCGCCCGTCAGTCCGCGGTCGTTCGCGATCTGCGACCACTTGGCGTAGGCGTGGTTCACGCGCCAGCGCGCGTACATCGTCAGCGCCAAGCTGGGCAGGAGAACGTAGATGAGGTACGACCCAGAACCGAAGCCGTACATAGTGGACACTCCCTGTCGAATCGTCGTCGGGTTGAAACGGGGAACCGCGACAGGGCATGATTATAGGCGCGTCTCGACGTGGCGGCAGGCCGGATCCGACGGCCTCCTCGGCGTCCGTCAACACCGCTCCGGCACGATGACGCGGTGCGCTGGCCGAAGCGCGCTCGATCGCCCGACCGGTTTCACCATCGTCCGAGCCACGGCAGCGCGATGCGCATCGCGGGCGATGTGGCCCAGTCCGCGTCGAACACGCGCCCCAGGTACGCATAGCCCTGGCCTGACTCGAACTGGATCGCCGCCTCGCGGTTCGCCTTCGCCGACACCTCCGTGCCGTTCCAGCTGCCGAGGTGCACCCAGTGGAGCGCCGTCGGCGCCGCCGCGTCGCGGCCCGCCGACAGCGATACGAGCACGACTTTCGCGTGCAGCCCGCCGCCCGCCGGGTCGGCCAGGCGCGCCTCGAGATCGAGGTGCTCCGAGCGGCCGAAGGCGTTGAGTCGCGCGGCCATCGCTCTGTTGCTGTCCTCGCCGCCATCGTCGAACCGTCCGTCCAAGAGGATCCGCACCCGCGCACCTCGGCGTGCGGCGCCAAGGTACGCGGCGACGCGCGGGTTCGTCGGTTCGCTCATCGGTTCGCTCGTCGGTTCGGAGGCCGCTCCGCCCATGTCGTCGCCCGGCGCCCCATCGTCCCCCCATCGCCACGGCTCGCGCAGCTGCGCCGCCCGCACGACATCGCCCCGTCCGCTGCGGTCCAGGAGAGCGAGGAGGCCGGCGCTCGGGTGGAGCATGTTCTCCGGCGACGAGAACAGCGCGACACCCGTGACGTCGGTGAGGATCGCCGGATCAGGGGCGATCGGCGCGTACACGCCCGGCACGTCGCGCGGCCGGGGCGGGAAATAGTCGGCGGCAGGCGCGCCGCGGCTCGGGTCGGAGGCCTGGTAGGGGCGAACGTCGGCGTGGCGCTGGCCGTCGAGATCTTCGGCCAGCAGATCGACCGCCCATTCGACGGCCTCGGGCAGCGCCGTGGCCACGAATGCGCCGCGGTGGCCGGGATGGCCGGGCGCAGGCGCGGCGCCGAGCCCGGGGTTCTCCGTCCCGATGAGCAATACGCGGTCGTCGATGACGATCAACTTGGCGTGGAAGCTCCGGTAGCGCGGCCGGATGTCGCCGGCCTGGCCCATGAACGCCACACGGCCGCCCGCCGTGGCGATACGGTTCAGGCACCACCGCTGCGCCGGCGAATGCCCGCCGACCGGAGCACCGTCCACCATTACCCGCACCCGTACGCCGGCCGCCGCCTTATCGGCCAGCAGATCGGCGAGATCCGCGTTGTCGAACGTGTAGGCGGCGACGTCGATGGACGTCCGCGCGGCGTCGAGGTGGCGGACGAGGAACGGCAGGAGCGCGTCGGGCGCGACCGCGAGCTCCATCGCGCCGTCCGCCAGCCGAGGACCGTCGTCATCCGCGCGAACCGGCCGCACCTGCGCCCGAACGGGAGCCAAGCGCGACTCGAGCGACCAGCCGGGAAAGCGAACGCGCCGGCCAAGCGTTCCGTCCGCGGCGTCGGAGGCCCAATCGACCGCCGCGTCCGTGTCGGTGACGGGACGCTCGAGCAGCGGATCCAGCTTGCGGTACAACACCTGGCCCCCCGCGCCGATCCCACCGAGCCGATACGGCACCACTGGCGGCCCATGCCAGTCAACGCCGTCGGCATCGCCTTCCCCGGCGACGCCATAGCGGACCGCGTCGACCGCACGCCTGTCGGCATCGAGCAGCCGAATCGTCTCGCCCGTGTTCGAGAACCGCGGCGCCGCCCCGCGCACCACCAGGCGACCGACCTCGCCGGGACCCCCGCCCGCGCCGGACGGCCAGCCATCGATCGCCGCCGATCCCCATGCCCAGTCGGGCGGCAGACCAAAGCTCCGGGCGAAGGCGACCGCGTCGCGTGTCAACCACCAATGCGCCCCTGGGTCGATGCGGGCACCGAGAGGGAACGCCGCGGCGCCGCTCCCGTCGACAAGGCGGTATCCGGCCAACTCGATCGGACGCGCCTGGAGATTCCAGATCTGAACCGCCTCGTCGTCGTCGTCGCGGGCATAACCGTCGGCGAACACGGCGCTGATGACGATCGTCGACGCTCGCTGCGCGGCGGGCATCGATTGCGCCACGCCAACGGCCGCCGGTGGTGCGCCAGCGGCGGCCGCCAGGGCGATCAGCGCCGTCGCGGCGGATCGAACGGCCCATCGGACCCGTTGCGGAGGTCGTTGTTCCATGCCCTGAGCGTACGGGCGCCCGATCGACGATCAAGGGCGCCGACGACACGTTCGCGCCGTCGGCGCGACAGCCTACCGACTTCGCAGCGCCACCGGCAGCCAGACGCGGGCTGGCCTGGCGATGCCGTCGATGGACAGCTTCAGGTGCGCCGCCCCGTCCACGTCGTGGAACTCGAGGCGCACGCGATGCCGGCCGGCGGTGGCGATGTCGGCGTGGGCGATCGACGGCGTGTGGTCGGCGGATGGCGTGATCCATGTGTCGAGCACGAGGTTGTCATCCAGCCACAAGCGGGCGCCACCGCGGTGCTCGAGCTCGAGCCGCGTGAGCCCGGCCGCCAGCTGGACGTCGCGGGTCGCTCGTACGGAGAACCCGTCCAACGGCATCCCATCCGCCGGCGCCGCCTCGCCCCAGTCATAGACGATGGACTCCTGGCTCGTGACGGACAGCGGCCGGTCGGTCAGCCAGCGGTTGCCGAAGAACTCGACCCGCCACGGATCGAGCGGCACCGTGCCAAAGCCGACGACGCGGTTGGCCAGCAGGTCCGCCACCCAGGCGCCAGCCGGCCCGATCGCCAGACCCTCCGGATTCTGGAGGTCGGCGTCGCCGCCGCCTGGCCCGCTCCAGAGCCCGATGAAGCGCCCATCCGGCGTGAAGCACTGGACGCGATCGTTGCTGTCGCCGGTCAGCCCGTCATCCGTCACGCAGACCGCTCCGTCGGGCGCGATAGCGACGTCCGTTGGCCAGACGAACTGGCCCGGTTCGATGCCCACGTCGCCCCACGCGCCCTGGGGGGCGCCGTCCGGCCCAAAGAACTCGATGCGATGGTTCAGGAGGTCCGAGACGTAGACCGTGCCGTCCGATCCGACCGCGATGCCCTGTGGCGACCGGAATTGGCCGAGAGCGCGGCCGTTGGAACCCCACTCGCCAAGGTATTCGCCGTCGTGCGTGAAATATTGGACCCGATGGTTGCCGCGATCCGTGACGTAGATCGTGCCGGTGGGGCCGACCGCGACCCCAGCGGGCCCGACGAACTGCCCGCGGCCGCGCCCTTGGCCACCCCACATCGTCTCGAACGCGCCGTCCGCGCTGAACCGCTGGATGCGGTGGTTTCCGAGGTCGGCCACGAACACCGTTCCGTCGGGGGCCACGGCGATGTCGGTGGGCGCCAGGAAGCGGCCGCGACCGTCGCCGCTCGAGCCGAACGCCAGCTCGAATGCGCCGTTGGGGCCGAAGCGCTGGATCCGATCGTTGCCGGTATCGGCGACGTACAGCCGGCCGTCGGCCGCGATGTCCAGCCCTTCGGGGCCGTTGAACCGCCCCTCCTGCATCCGGGAAACGCCGACGATGCCGAGGAATCGGCCGACCTGGCTTAGCCGCTGGACCCGGTCGTTGCCCGTGTCGGCGACGAAGATCGCCCCGTCCGGCGTGACCGCGATGCCCTGCGGGCCGTCCATCTGGCCGTACTCCCCGCCCCGCTCGCCGAAGCCGCCGAGCACCGCGCCGTCCGGATCGAGGATCTGGACCCGATGGTTGAGCGTGTCCGCCACGTACACCCGGCCATCGACGCCGACCGCGATGGCCCGGGGACGGGCAAATTGCCCTTCAGCGCGACCGTACGCGCCCACCTGGCCGATGAACGTTCCGGACGGGTCGAACCACTCGACGCGGTGGTTGCGCGAGTCCGTCACGTACACCCGCCCCGACGGCGCGATCGCCACGCCGGTCGGGCTGTTGAACTGGCCTGCGGCGTCTCCCGGCGTGCCCCACTCCCCCAGCGGCTGGCCGTCGCCGTCGAACCGTTGGATGCGATGGTTGCCCGTGTCGGCGACGTACACGCTGCCATCCGCCGCCACGGCGAGCCCTTCCGGGCTGTCGAACTCGCCGACCGCAGCGCCGTAGGACCCCCAGACGGTTCGCACCTGGCCGACCGCGCTGAACCGTTGGATGCGGTGGTTCAGCGTGTCGGCGACGTACAGCGAGCCATCCGGCCCAAGCGCGCTGCCGCTGGGCGATCGAAACTGGCCCGGCGCGCTGCCGAAGCTGCCGATCGAGCCGAGGTAGTAGCCCTCGGGGCTGAAGAATTGCATGCGATGGTTCTCCGTGTCGGCGACGTACACCGTGCCGTCCGGTCGAACCGCCAACCCGCCGGGGCTGTTGAACTGACCTTCGCCCGTCCCAGGCGCACCCCACGTGCCCAGGAATCGGCCGTCCGCGTCCAGGCGCTGCACCCGCCGGTTCCCGTTCTCGACCACATAGATCGAACCATCCGCCCCGATGCCGACGCCCCACGGCAACAGAAACTGCCCGTTGCCGCGCCCTGGTCCGCCCCACGGCCCGCGGATCTCACCCTCGGGCCCGAACCGCTGGAGGCGGTGGTTGTCGCGGTCCGCCACCACCAGCCCGCCGTCGGGACCGACCGCGATGCCGACCGGAAAGCTGAGCGCGCTGGCGTCCGTCCCCTCGCGCCCGAACGACGTGATCCACGTACCATCCGCCGCGAAATGCTGGACGCGATGGTTGAACGTGTCGGCCGCCCAGATCGTCCCGTCCGGCGCGACGGCCACCCCGTAGGGTGACTTGAACTCGCCGGCGCCGCGGCCGACCCCGCCCCACGCCGCCAGCCACGTCCCGTCCGCCGCGAAGACCTGCAAACGGTCGTTGCCGGTGTCGGCGACGACGACGGAGCCGTCCGGCGCCACCGCGACGGAGGACGGTTGCTTGAGCTGACCGTCGCCGGCGCCGCGGCCGCTCCAGACCGCCACGAACGTACCGTCGCTGGTGAACCGCTGCAGGCGATCGTTGCCGGTGTCGGCGACGACGACCGATCCGTCCGGGGCCACCGCGACGCCCATCGGCTGCACGAACTGGCCTTCACCGCTGCCGCGGCTGCCCCAAGCCAGTTGGAATCCGCCCGAGCCGTCGAAGCGCTGGATGCGGTGGTTGTCCATGTCGGCCACGTACACGGTGCCGCGAGGTCCGAGCGCGACGCCGACCGGGGCGTCGAACTGCCCCGTGCTGTCGATCGCACCGAGCGCGAAGCGCGGCAGCGTTGGCAACGAGTCGGGGCCGAGCCCGTTTTGCGCCGCGACGCCTTCGGGCAAGAGCACGAGGACGCCGAAAAGGAGCGGACAGAGGAGCGCGGAAGAACGGGTCATAGACGTCGGTCCAATCATTCCGGTGGGATTGGGCGATTCACGTGGGTTGGGAGGGTAATTCCGGCGGTGAATGGGCATAAGGAAGGGCCGGGTAGGCCCCGGCCCTTCGATGCATGCCTGCAACCGGTCGTCGACCGGCAGCGCCATTCGCGCGGAGGGTGGTACGTCAGCTCAGGTGCGGCTCGAGCTTGGCCAGGATCCGCTCCTTCGGCATGAAGCCGACCAACCGCTCCGCTTCACGGCCGTTCTTGAACAGGATCAACGTCGGAATGCTGCGCACCCCGTACTGGAAGGCGGACTGCTGGTTCGCGTCGATGTCGAGCTTGCCGACCTTAAGCTGGCCAACCGTCTCTTCGGCGATCTCGTCGACCACCGGGCCGAGCATCTTGCAAGGCGGGCACCATTCGGCCCAGAAATCGACGAGGTACGGCTTGTCCGACTTTAGGACTTCGGCCTCGAAATCGCCATCGGTGACGTGAACGCTGTTGTGACCCATCTCTCGTGTCTCTCCTCAAGCGGGGGCCCGAACCATCGGTGCCCGATCTTGGCCGGCGCGCTTTTCCTGGCTGAGGCCGTGCGGCCCGCCTACAATCCCGCTTCACGCGATGCGGGAGGTCCGGCGATGCCCTTGACCAGCGACGAGCGCTACCAACTCTACCATTATATGCGCCAGAGCCGGGCGATCGAAGATGCCGCGTGGGCCCTTGCGGGCCAGGGTCGTCTGGTCGGGCGCTTGTACACCGGGCACGGCCAGGAAGCGGTACCGGTCGGCTGCGCCTTCGCTCTGACGGACGGCGACGTGATCGCCCCGATGTACCGCGACATGGGCGCCCATCTGGTGCGCGGGATCCGGCCCGTCGAGGTCTTCGCCCAGTACATGGGCAAGCGTGACAGCTCGAACGGCGGCACGGATTCCGGACTCCACATGGGCGACATGGCGCGGGGCATCGTTGGCATGATCTCAGTCCTCCCTGACTCGCTGCCCGTTACAGTCGGCGCGGCCCTGGCGTTCAAGCTCCGGCACGAGCCGCGCGTCGCGATGACGTTCTTCGGCGAAGGCTCGACGTCGACGGGTGCGTGGCACGAAGCGCTGAACATGGCCGCCGTGCTCAAGGTTCCCGCCGTGCTGGTCTGCGAGAACAACCACTGGGCGCTCTCGACGCCCACCGAGCGGGAATATGCCGCCGGCGCCATCGCCGACCGGGCCGTCGGCTACGGCATGCCCGGCGTGCGAGTCGACGGCAACGACGTCGAGGCTGTGTACGAAGCCGCCAGCGCGGCGGTCGCCCGCGCTCGCATCGGCGAAGGGCCGACGCTGATCGAGTGCGTCACGTTCCGCATGCGCGGTCACTCGATCATCGATGCCGCCGAGTATGTCCCGCCTGCCCAGCGCGAGGCGTGGGCCGCGCGCGACCCGATCGCCCGCCAGTACGAACGCCTCGTCGCCGACCAGCTGTGGGACGAGTCGCGCGACGCGGCGCTGGTCGAGGCGCTGCGCGCCGAGATCGACGCCGCGATCGACGTGGCGGCGGCCATGGACGACCCGCTGGCGTCCACCGTGACCCACGGCGTCTTCGCCGCGACGGACCGTGCGACGACGCGGCTGCCGGCGGCGGCGCTGGCCGAGCTGACGCCCAACGGCTACCCGGATGCGTTCCGCGCGCCCCGCCCGCTGCCCGCCGGACCGCCGCTCGCGCCCGCGGGCGGGGTGGGAGCTTCCGTGGTCAGTCCCGCCGACGAGGCCGACCATGCGTGACGACATGACCTACCTCGAAGCGATCCGCGAGGCGCTGCGCGAGGAGATGGCGCGCGATGAGCGCGTCTTCCTGCTCGGCGAGGACATCGCCGCGTACGGCGGCGTCTACAAGGTGACGGACGGCTTCTTGGACGCGTTCGGCCCGGAGCGCGTCGTCGACACGCCGATCAGCGAAAACGCGATCATCGGCGCGGCGACGGGCGCGGCGCTGATGGGGATGCGGCCGGTCGCGGAGATCCAGTTCGCGGACTTCATCGCGTGCGCCTTCGACCCGCTGGTGAACATGGCCTCGACGATCCACTACCGTTGGGGCCAGCCCGTGCCGATGGTCGTGCGGATGCCGGCCGGCGCGACGTGGGCCGGCGCCGGGCCGTTCCACTCGCAGAGCATGGAGGCGTGGTTTGCCCAGGTGCCGGGCCTTAAAGTGGTCATGCCGCACACGCCCGCGGACGCCAAAGGGCTGCTGCTGGCGGCGATCCGCGACCCGAACCCGGTGATCTTCCTCGAGCAAAAGTACCTCTATCGCCGCCTAAAGGGCCCGGTGCCCGAAGGGGACGATGCCGTGCCGCTCGGCGTCGCCGCCGTGGCGCGCGCCGGCCGCGACGCGACCGTCGTCGCATATGGCACGATGGCGCACAAGTCGCTGCTGGCCGCCGAGCTGCTGGCCGCCGACGGCGTCGACATCGAGGTGATCGACCTGCGGACGATCGTCCCGTGGGATCGCGAAACGGTGCTGGCCTCGGTCGCCAAGACCGGCCGGGCGATGGTCGTGTACGAGGCGCACCGGACGGCGGGCTTTGGGGCGGAGATCGCGGCGGAGATCGCGGAGTTCGCGTTCACCGAGCTCGACGCGCCGGTGGCACGGCTGGCCGGGCTGGACACGCCGATCCCGGCCCACCCGACGCTCGAGGCCGCCTACCTGCCCGACGAGCACGCCATCGTCGCCGCGCTGCGGGAGCTCGTCGGGTGGTGACGGCCGGCCCATTCGACCCGGCCGCACCTTCAGGGACCCCAATGCTCGACATCGCCGTCTATGGCGCGACCGGCTACACGGGCGCGGAGCTGATCGGGCTGCTGCACCGCCACCCGGCCGTGCGGCTGCGCTTCGCCGCCTCGTCCTCGAGCGCGGGCCGGTCGCTGGCCGATGTGGTTCCCGGCGCGCCCGATGTTCCGCTCGTCGACGCGAGCGACGGCGAGCGAGCGAACGTCGACGGGCTCGACGCCGCCTTCCTCTGCCTGCCCCACGGCGCAGCCGCCGACACCGCGGTGCGGCTGTTGGCGGCGGGCGTGCGCGTGATCGACCTCAGCGCGGACTTCCGCTTGCCCGACGCCGCGATGTACAGCGCCTGGTACGGCCTTGACCATCCCGCGCCCGAACGCCTCGCGCACGCCGTGTACGGCCTGACGGAGCACGCGCGCGCCGATCTGGTCGGTGCCCAGCTCATCGCCAACCCCGGCTGCTACCCGACCAGCGTGCTGCTGCCGCTTGTGCCGCTGCTGCGCGCGGGCGCCATCGACCCGGACGCCCCGATCATCGCGGACAGCAAGTCGGGCGTTTCCGGCGCCGGCCGTACGCCGAGCCTCCACACCAGCTTCGTGGAGGTGGCGGACAACTTCGGCGCCTACAAGGTCGGCCGCGCCCACCGTCACCTGCCGGAGATCGAGGTGCACCTGGCGCGCCTCGGCGCCCGGACCGGCCCGGGAACACCCGCGCCGACATCGCCCGATGCAACCTCGGCTGCGCCGACATCGATGCCGCAAGAGCCGACGGTCGTGTTCACGCCGCACCTGCTGCCCGTCCCGCGCGGCATCCTCTCGACGATCTACGTGTCGTTGGCGACCGGCTGGACCGCGGATCGCGCGATCGCGACGCTGGCCGGGGCGTACGAGGGCGAGCCGTTCATCCGACTCCTGCCCGCCGGCGTCCAGGCGCAGCTGGCCCACGTCGTCCGGACGAACCGCTGCGCGATCAGCGGCGTCGGCTGCGCGCTGCCCGGGGGGGCGGAGATGCTGGTCCTGACGAGCGCGATCGACAACCTCGGCAAGGGGGCCGCAGGGCAGGCGGTTCAGAACATGAACGCCGTGTTCCAGCTGCCGGAGACGACCGGCCTGGTCGCGTGACGATGGACCCGCGACCGATCGATGTCGTCAAGGTCGGCGGCCATGAGCTGGACGATGCTGGCTTCGTCGCGGGCTTGGCGCAGGCCGTCAAGGCCGCGCGCGACGCGGGCCGCGACGTCGTCGTCGTCCACGGCGGGGGGCGGGCGATCGCGGAACTGCAGGCCAAGCTCGGGCTCACCGTGCGGGTGGTCGACGGCCTGCGCGTCACGGACGAGGCCGCGCTCGACGTGGCGGAGATGGCCCTGTCCGGCTTGGCCAACAAGCGCCTCGTCGCCGCCTTCGTGGCCGCCGGCCTCGACGCGCTCGGCCTGAGCGGCGTGGACCGCGGCCTGCTGCGCTGCCGGAAGATCGAACACCCGACCGCCGATCTCGGCCGCGTCGGCGAGGTGGACGCGGTGCGGGTGGACGTGCTGCGCGCGCTGCTCGCGGACGGCGTGCTGCCTGTTATATCGCCCATCTCCCTTGGCCCGGACGGCCGGAGCGTGAACGTGAACGCGGACACGGCCGCGGCCGCCGTGGCCGGCGCGCTCGGCGCCGACCGGCTGGTGTTCCTTTCGAACGTCCCCGGCGTCCGCGTCGGCGAGGGCGTCGCGCCGCGCTTGGACGAACCGTCCGTCGCGGCCGCCGTGGCGTCGGGCGCGATCGCGGGCGGCATGATCCCGAAGGTCGGCGCGGCGTTGGCAGCCGTACGCGCCGGCGTCGCGGAGGCCCGGATCGTCGACCTGGCCGGCTGGGCATCCGGCGGCGGAACCGCCATCGTCGGCGTGGTCGACCCGGTCGACGCGGTCGGCGACGAAGGCGACGCCGCTAACTCGGCGTCCGCCAAGGCCCCCACCGCCGACGCCGTGTCGATCCGCCCGGCCGCGCCCGCCGACGTCCCCGCCATCGCCGCCCTCGTCGCCGAGTTCGCGCGGCGCGGCGACGTGCTGCCGCGGCCGCCGGCTGCGATCCGCGTCACGCTCGGGGATTGGGTCGTCGGGGTCGCCAGCGGGCGGCTGGTGGCGTGCGGGGCGCTGTTCCGCTACGGTGCCGGGCTGGCCGAGGTCCGTACGACGATCGTCGCCGACTACTATCAGGGCCGCGGGGTCGGTCGGCAGATCGTCGAGGGCGTCGTCGCGCTGGCCGCGGCGCGCGGCATTCCGACGGTCTTCACGTTGACCCGCCGCGCGCCGTTCTTCGAGCGGCTCGGCTTCCAGCCGGCCGACAAGGCGACGTTTCCCGAGAAGGTCTGGAAGGACTGCCGCACCTGCCCGCTGATCGACGATTGCGACGAGATCGCATTGCGGCTCGACCTCGTCGACGATCAGCGCCGGGGCGACGACCCGACTCGCCGGGCCGCCTCGGTGCCCGCCGATGATGGCGCGGATCTCGGCACGACGACGAACATGCCTATCATCCACGATCCGGAGCGCGCCGACGCAGCGCGGGCGCCCGAACCCAGGAGTCCCGTCATGGTCCACCGTCCGACCGTTCACCGCGTCGTCCTCGCCTACTCGGGCGGGCTCGACACGAGCGTCATCGTGCCGTGGCTCCGCGAGGAGTACGGCTGTGAGGTGGTCTGCTTCTGCGCCGACCTGGGGCAGGGCGAAGAACTCGAAGGGCTGCGGGACAAGGCGCTGGCCAGCGGCGCCGTCGACTGCGTCATCGAGGACCTGCGCGACGTGTTCGCGCGCGAGTTCGTGTTCCCGATGCTGCAGGCGGGCGCGGTGTACGAACGCCAATACCTTCTGGGCACCGCCATCGCCCGGCCGCTCATCGCCATGCGGCAGGTGGCGGTGGCCGAGCGGGTGGGGGCTGACGCCGTCGCGCACGGCTGCACGGGCAAGGGCAACGACCAGGTGCGCTTCGAGCTGACGTACCAGGCGCTCAACCCGACCCTCCACGTGATCGCGCCGTGGCGCGAGTGGACGATCCGCAGCCGCGAGGACGCGCTGGCCTACGCCGACGCGCACAACGTCCCGATCGCGAGCCGCGAGAAGTCCGTCTACAGCCGCGACCGCAACCTCTGGCACATCTCGCACGAGGGCGGACGCCTCGAGGACCCGCGCCTCGAGCCCGAGGCCGACATGTTCCTGTGGACCGTCGACCCGCGCAATGCGCCCGACACGCCCGAGGACGTCGAGATCGGCTTCGAGGCCGGCGTGCCGGTGACGGTGAACGGCGAGGCGCTCGAGCCGGCGGCGCTCATCGATCACCTGAACGTCCTGGCCGCTCGGCACGGCGTCGGGCGCGTCGACATCGTCGAGAACCGGCTGGTGGGCATGAAGTCGCGCGGCGTGTACGAGACGCCGGGCGGGACGCTGCTGTACGCGGCGCACCGCGAGGTCGAGTCGCTGTGCTTGGATCGCGAGACGGCGCACTACAAAGAGCAACTGTCCGGCCGGTACGCGGAACTCGTGTACTTCGGCCAGTGGTTCCACCCCTTGCGTGAGGGCGTGCAGTCGTTCATCACCCGCACCCAGGAGTCCGTGACCGGCTGGGCGCGGCTGCGCGTCTTCAAAGGCGGCGTGACCGTCCTCGGCCGCTACAGCCCGCACAGCCTATATCGCGAGGACTTCGCGACGTTCGGCCGCGACGACGTCTACGACCAGACGGACGCCGCCGGCTTTATCAACCTCTTCGGCCTGGCCATGAAGATGCGGGCGATGATGGAGGTTTCCGGCGGCGGCCGGACCCGCTACGCTGCGCCGGACTTCTCCGCCTTCAAGCGTGACTGATCCCGATGCCGACGTCGATGCCCAACCCGCACGTGCCCCAGCTGACCGGCCGCGTCGTCGTTGACGACCTCAACGATGGCGACGCGATCGTGGTCGTCGACGGCGACGTCACGACGCCCGCGGGCTTTCGCGCCGCCGGCGCCACAGCCGGCCTGAAGGCCTCGGGCGCGCCCGACATCGCCCTCGTCGTCAGCGACCGCGATGCGAGCGCCGCCGGCGTGTTCACGCGTAATGCCTTCGCCGCCGCGCCGGTCCGCCTCGACCGCGCCGCGCTCGCGTCGTCCGGCGGCTGGGCCCGCGTGATCGTCGCCAACAGCGGCAACGCGAACGCCGTCACCGGACCGGCCGGCGATGCGGCGGCGGCGGCGATGCAGCGCGCGGCGGCCGAGGCCGTCGGCTGTCCGCCCGATCGCGCGCTCGTGTTGTCGACGGGCGTGATCGGCGTGCCGCTCGACGTCGCCAAGGTCCAGCGCGGCATCGCGGCCGCCCACGCCGGCCTGGCCGCCGACGGCGGCGCGGCGGCGGCGCGGGCGATCCTGACGACGGACACGCGGACCAAGACGGCTGCCCGCCGGGTGCGGCTGTCCGGCGGCGACATCACGATCGGCGGGATGGCCAAGGGCGCCGGGATGATCCATCCCGACATGGCGACGATGCTCGCGGTGCTGAGCAGCGACGTTGCCCGCGCCCCCGAAGACCTCGCGGCCGATCTGCGCGCGGCCGTGGACGTCTCGTTCAACCGGATCTCGATCGACGGCGACACGAGCACGAACGACAGCGTCCTGCTGTTGGCGAACGGCGCCGCCGGCGTCGGCATCGCCACGGCCGGCGACGCGGACACGTGGGCCATGGCTCTGGTCGACATCTGCCAGGACCTCGCGCGCCAGATCGTCCGCGATGGCGAGGGCGTGCGCAAGCTGGCCGTGATCACCGTCGCCGGCGCCGCGGATGACCAGGACGCGCGCCGCGTGGCGAACACGATCGCCACGTCGCCGCTGGTCAAGACGGCCTTCGCGGGCGGCGATCCGAACTGGGGCCGGATCGTCGCCGCCGCGGGGCGGGCCGGCGCGACGGTCGATGCGGCGCGCGTGGCGCTCTCGTTCGCGGCGGGCGAGCGGGACGTCGCTGGATCGGCGGCGCCGCTGGTCGTGCTCGCGAACGGCCTGCCGACGGGCTACGACGAGGCCGCCGCGGCGGCGATCCTGTCCGGCGATACATTCCGCGTGCGACTCGATCTCGGCCTCGGCGATGGGGCGGCGACGGTCTGGACGGGTGATCTGACAGCGGAGTACGTGCGGATCAATGCGGACTATCGGACGTAGGCTGATGGGTGTCGCTCCACGTCGCCAGGACCTGCCGCGCCGCCTCGAGCTGTCGGGCCACCGCCGCCGGCGCCGTGCCGCCCTCGGCCGAGCGAGCGTCGAGGGCAGAGGTCCACGTGAGGGCGGCCACGTCGCCCGGCTCGAACGCCCCGTCGAGATCCGTCAACGCCGATGGGGGCAGCTCGGTCAGCGGCAGGCCGGTGGCCTCGGCCAGGCGGACCGCCCGGCCGGCCAGGCCGTGCGCCGTGCGGAACGGCACGCCGCGGCGGACGAGGTGGTCGGCGAGGTCCGTCGCGAGCATCGCTGGGTCGAGGGCGGCGGCCATCCGGTCCGCATCGACGCGCAGCGTGCGGATCAAGCCCGCCAGCACCGGCAACAGCGCGGCCAGCGTGTCGTGGGCGTCGAAGACCGGCTCCTTGTCCTCTTGCAGGTCCTTGTCGTACGCGGATGGCAGCGCTTTGAGGGTGGCGAGCAGACCCGTTAGGCGGCCGATCAACCGGCCCGACTTGCCGCGGGCCAGCTCGAGCGGGTCGGGGTTCTTCTTCTGCGGCATCAAGCTCGAGCCCGTGGCATAGGCATCGTCCAGCGCGACGAAGCCGAAGGCCGGGTTGGCGAAGAGGATCAGCGATTCCGCCAGCCGGCTCAGATGGATGCCGATCAGCGCGGCGGCGAACAGGAACTCCGCCGCGAAGTCGCGATCGGCCACCGCGTCCACGCTGTTCGGCGCGACCCCGCGAAAGCCGAGGTCCGCCGCGAGCGCGGCGCGGTCGATCGCGAACGCTGTCCCGGCCAACGCGCCGGCGCCGAGCGGCAGGATGGCCGACGTCGCCCGCACGCGGAGGAGCCGATCGCGGTCGCGAGCCAACGGCCAGACGTGGCTCAGCAGCCAGTGGCCGAACGTGATCGGCTGCGCGGGCTGGAGGTGGGTCATGCCGGGCATCAGGGCGTCGACGTGCCGCGCCGCGACGTCGACGAGGGCCGCTGCCAAGCCGCCGGTCGCGTCGACGAGCCGATCGCAGGCCGCCATCACCCACAGCCGCAGGTCGGTCGCCACCTGGTCGTTGCGGCTGCGGCCCGTGTGCAGCTTGCCGGCGACCGGCCCGACGAGCTCGCCCAGCCGGCGCTCGACGGCCGAATGGATGTCCTCGTCGCCCTCGTTCTCGACAAACGTTCCGCGCGCCCACTCATCGCCTACGGCGGCCAATCCCGCGTCGAGCGCCGCGGCCTCCTGAGCATCCAGCACGCCAGCCGCCGCCAACCCCCGCGCCCAGGCGCGGCTGCCCGCGATGTCCTCGGCCCACAGACGCCGGTCGAACGGCAGGCTGCGGTTGAGGGCATGGAGCGACGGATCGATCGCGCCGTCGAAACGGCCTCCCCAGAGCATCGTGTCGGACCTCCTGTGTGGCGCGCCATCTCGCCGGTCGCCGCCCGCCTCGCGCACACGGACCACATACCGACTGGCATGGGCTGAAGGGCGCCTCGGTCGGCACGCCCGCATCGTCCGCAACCAAGGCTTGGAAGCCCGCGGCGGGCGAATGATAATCTGCCGCCCCCGTACGAGGTGACCATGACCACCGCCAACCCTTCGCCGCCCGCCGATCCCGACGCCGCCGCCCTGATCGATGCGGATCGCGCCGCCGTCCTCCAGAACTATGCCCGCCCGCCCGTCGTGTTCACGCATGGCGACGGCGCCTGGCTTTTCGACAGCGCCGGCCGACGGTACCTCGACTTCAACGCCGGCATCGCCGTCAGCGCCCTCGGCCACGCCGACCCCGAGGTCGCGGCGGCGATCGCCGATCAGGCCACGCGCCTCGTGCACACCAGCAACCTGTACCACACCGCCCCGTACATCCGCCTGGCGGAACGCCTCGTCGCCGCCTCGTTCGCCGATCGCGTGTACTTCTGCAACTCGGGCGCCGAGGCCGTCGAGGCCGCGCTCAAGTTTGCCCGCCGCCACGCGCGCACCGTCCACGGCGAGATGGCGCCGCCGCCGGAATGGGCCGCGCTGGCCGGCGCAGGGGCAGGTGCAGAGCCCGGCGCCGACGAGACGATGCCGTCGTGGCCGCGGAAGTGGCGCACGATCGCCTTCGACCACGCCTTCCACGGCCGCACGATGGGCGCGCTGTCCGTCACCGAGAAGCCCGCGTATCGCGACCCGTTCGCGCCGCTCCTGCCGGGTGTCGTCTTCCGCCCGTTCAACGACGTTGCGGCGGCCGAAGCCGCCATCGACGATTCGACGATGGCGGTGATCGTCGAGCCCATCCAGGGCGAGGGCGGCTATGTGCCGGCGACGCTGCCGTTCCTGCACGCGCTGCGGATGCGCTGCGACGCCGTCGGAGCGCTGCTGATCTTCGACGAGGTGCAGTGCGGGCTCGGCCGCACCGGACGCCTGTTCGCGTACGAACACTACGGCGTGCGGCCGGACATCCTCTGCCTGGCCAAGCCGCTGGCCGGCGGCCTGCCGATCGGTGCCGTGCTGATGACCCAGGCCGTGGCCGAGTGCATCGGCGTCGGCGAGCACGGCAGCACGTTCGCCGGCGGGCCGTTGGTGTGCCGAGCGGCGGAGGTCGTGTTCGACCGCGTCCGCGATCCGGCGTTCCTGGACGGCGTTCGAGCCCGCGGTCAGCACTTGGTCGATGCGCTGCTCGCGCTGGACAGCCCGCACATCACCGACATCCGCGGCGTGGGGCTGATGGTCGGCGTCGAGATGGACGTGCCCGTCAAGGATGTGATCAAGGCGGCGCGTGGCCGGGGCGTCCTGTTGATCGGCGCCGGCGAGCGCGTGCTACGGCTCTGCCCGCCGCTGATCGTTTCGGACGCGGAGGTCGATCGGGCCGTCGAGGTCATCGGCGCTTCGATCGAGGCGGCCGCGGATATCGCCTGAAGTTGCCTTCAGCCGCGCCTTGGTTAGCATGGACGGCGCGGCGGCCGCCCTTGTACCCGCCGAGCGTCGATCTTCGCTGTGCGGTAGCGCGCCGCACGCGCTCGATTCGTCTCCCCAAGGAGCCCGCTGGTGACAACATCCGAGTCGCTTTCCGCCCGCTGTGATGATCACATCGCCGCGCGCAACCTCCTTCAGCACCCGTTCTACCAGGCTTGGAGCGACGGCACGCTGCCCGTCCCCGCCCTGGCGGACTATGCCCGCGAGTATGGCGCCTTCATCGGCCGCATCGCCGACGGATGGACTTCGGTCGGCCAGGCCGATATCGCGGCGGTCGAGGTCGGCCACGCCAAGGTGTGGGGCGACACGTTCGCGGCTGGCCTGTCCACCGTCGTCGACGCGCCCGCGGTTCGCGAGGTCCAGCAGCTGTGCACGACCGCCGACGCGCTCTTCCAGGATCGCGCGACCGCGCTGGGGGCGCTGTACGCCTTCGAGGCGCAGCAGCCGATGACCGCGCGCAGCAAGCGCGCCGGTTTGGCCGGGCACTACGCGCAGCTGCCGGCCGACTGTGAGATCTACTTCCGCCTGCACGAGAACGACGATCATGAGCCAGCCCTGCTGGCCGCTGGCCTGAACGAGCTTTCGGGTGAGGACCGGATCCGGGCCGAGGCGGCCTGCGCCCAGATGTCCGTCGCCCTCTGGGACGCCCTGACCGGCCTGCACGCCCCCCACGCGGCGGCGTGCGCGTCGAACTGAAACGACGCGGCGGCATCGCGGGCTCGCCGCCGTCGCGGTATTCCGCACGGGCGACGTAACCCGCGATGCCAGCCGCCCCCTTCTCGCCCAGTCCAGCCGCGCGTCCCCTCCGCGAGCTCCTCGTCGACGTCGACGTCCTCGATGTGTTCGGTGACTTGGACGTTCGCGTCGAGCGCGTGACGTACGACAGCCGCGAGTGCCGCCCGGGCACGCTCTTCGCGGCGTACCAGGGCGTGTACCAGGACGTTCACCGCTTCCTGCCGGACGCCTTCGCGCGCGGTGCGAGGGCCGCGCTCGTCGAGCGGTCGATCGCGGACCTCACCGACGCGTTCGGTCCGCCGCCCGGCACGACGCTGGTCCAGGTGGCGGATGTCCGCCTGGCGCGCGCCCAGATCGCCGCGACGCGGCACGGGCATCCGGGGCGCGCGATGCGGATCGTGGGGGTGACGGGCACGGACGGCAAGACGACCACGTGCACGCTGCTGCACGCGATCCTGGGCGCCGCGGGCTACCGCACGGGCGTCGTCACGACGGTCGCGGCGCGGATCGGCGACGACGAGATCGACACCGGCCTGCACGTGACGACGCCGGAGCCCGAGGACCTGCAGGCGCTGCTGGCCCGGATGCGGGACGCCGAGGTCGAGATCGCCGTCGTGGAGACGACATCGCACGGCCTGGTGCAACACCGCGTCGGGGCGCTGCGGTTCGACGTCGGGGTGATCACCAACCTGACGCCCGAGGCGCTGGAGTTCCACCACACGATGGACGCCTACCGCGACGCCAAGGGCCTGTTGTTCGAGAAGCTCGTCGCCGCCGCCGCCGACGAGCGGGCGGACGATCTCCCTCCGACCGCCGTCCTCAACGCGGACGACCCGCACTTCGCCCACTTCGCCGCCATCCCCGTCCCGCGCCGCCTCACCTACAGCCGCGCCGGCCTCGCAGGCGCCGACTTCCGCGCCCGCGACATCGCCTCCACCCCCGCCGGCCTCACCTTCACCGCTCAAACTCCCCAGGGCGACGTCCTGATCCGCTCGCCGCAGGCGGGCCAATATAACGTCTCCAACATCCTGGCCGCGATGGCCGCCAGCCACGCCTTCGGCGCCGGTCCGGACGACTGGCGCGCGGGCGTCGCGGCCGTCGGCGGCATCCCAGGCCGCATGGAGCGGATCGCCATCGGCCAGCCGTTCACCGCGATCGTCGACTTCGCGCACACCCCGAACGCGTTGGACGCGGCGCTGCAAGCCGCCCGCGGGTTGACGGGCGAGGGCGGCCGCGTCCTGTGCGTCTTCGGCTGCGCGGGATTGCGCGATCCCGGCAAGCGCGCGCCGATGGGCCGGCACGCGGGCGCGCAAGCGGACGTGACGGTGATCACCGCCGAGGATCCGCGCACCGAGGACCTGGACGCGATCCTCGCCGCGATCGCGGTCGGCCTGGTCGAGGGCGATGCGGTCGAGGTGGCGCCGGGCGAGGACCGCGCGGCGAGCGACGATCGCGTCTTCGTGCGCGTTCCGGACCGCTTCGCGGCGATCGCCGAGGCGTGCGCCCGCGCGGTTGCGGGCGATGTCGTCATCGTCTGCGGCAAGGGGCACGAGCAGAGCTTGTGCTTCGGGGACGTCGAGTACCCGTGGGACGATCGGGCGGCGCTGTCAGCGGTGTTGCGGGGCGAGGCGTACGGCGACTTGCCTACCGCGTCTCGTCCATGACGATCACGGCCGCACCTGCACCGTCCGAGGGCGACCCCGGCGCGCCGTAGAGCGGGCTTGCCTGCAACAGCGCATGAATCCGCACCCCGGCCGACGCCGCACCGCGAACGCTCGCCAATTCGGCCTCAGCCTGCGCGTCGCGACCGGAATAGAACGACCCGAGAACGGACGGGAGAGCGGTGCACAATTCCCCGGAACGCTCGCCGGAACCTGGGACCGATGCATCGACGGCGGATCCCGCCGCGGTCGACCGAAGACGCGGCGTCACGGGAACGTAGCCCCGCCCCTGGGTGTAGCGGAGGACAACCTCCGGGTCCGCGCCTTCGAGCGCCGGACAGAGCGCCACGGGCACGCTGGAATCGCACGTCACGACCTCGAGCGAGCCGTCGCCGTCCATGTCCTCCAACGTGCCGCGGCAGCGCGAGAGCGGCAGCCGAAGTGCCGGCCGAAGGCCGAGCGCGGCGGCGTCAGCGGCGGTCAGGCCGTCGACCGGGGCGGCCGTGAAGGCATCGCCCAAAGCGCCCGACCCGTCGGACGTGGCGCCGCCCGGCGACGTCGGATCGGACGACGTACCGGCCGATGACGAACCGGCCGATGACGAACCATCGGACGCGCTATCGGACGGCGGAGCATCGACCTCGTACACCCACAGCGACCAGCAACACCCCATGCCGCCCGTGTCGCGCTCGATCACCAGGTCGGCCCGTCCGTCGCCCGTCACATCGGACCCGGCGCGCGGGTCGAGGCGGCTCCAGGCGATGCTGCGCGTGGCCTGACCGGGGGCATGGATCGTGACCGTCGGGACGTCGATGCCCAGGGTGAGATCGCGCACCAGCCAGCCTCGCGCGAGCCGGCCGTCCAGTCGCGCCGTCGCCACGAGGCGGGCCGAGGCGTCCGGGTCCGCCGGGGACGAGTCCGCAGCGTCGGCGAGTGGCGCGGGCAGCGCGGTTGCCGCAGGGGCCAGGGACGACGTCGACGCCGCGGCGATCGTCGCCGCGAAGTCAGGCGTTGAACGACCCTCAGTCGGTTGGCGACCAGGGGCGGGACCTTCCTGCGCCAGCGGAACGCGCGGCGGGTGAGCGCCGCGCGAAAACAGCGACCAGCCGCTGCGCAGGACGACGACCCCGACGAGGATCACGCCCAGCGCGACCCGCGCGGTGCGGGTCAGGCGCGAGGTCGGCGGCGCACGGCGGGGGCGGCGCGGGGGCATGGGGGCGATGGTAGCACACG